>CAVDTO010000094.1:0-7635 GCA_963611895.1 bacterium | reverse complement strand
GTGGCCATCTACCTCACCGGCGCCCCGCGCCCCGGCGTGGGCCCGCACGACGTGGCGCTCGCCATCATCCGCGAGGTGTTCGCCTGCGGCTACGTCAAGAACAAGGTCATGGAGTTCGTGGGCCCGGGCATCGCGAGCATGACGACCGACTACCGCAACGGCGTGGACGTCATGACCACCGAGACCACCTGCCTCTCGTCCATCTGGGCAACCGACGAGGACACGCACGCGTTCCTTAGCATGCACGGTCGCGGCGACGAGTATCGCGAGCTCAAGCCGGCCGACGTCGCCTACTACGACGGCTGCGTGGAGGTCGACCTCTCGAGCATCAAGCCCATGATCGCGCTGCCGTTCCACCCCAGCAACGGCTTTACCATCGACGAGCTCAACGAGAACCTCGAGGACATCCTGCACGAGGTTGAGCTCGAGGCCGCCAAGATCGGCGACGGCACCGTGGGCCTCAGCCTGCTCGACAAGATCGAGAACGGCCGCCTGCGCGTGCAGCAGGGCGTGATCGCCGGCTGCTCGGGCGGCAACTACGACAGCGTGGTGCAGGCCGCGCGCGTGCTCAAGGGCGCCAACACGGGTTGCGGCGAGTTCAGCCTGGCCGTGTACCCCACGAGCCAGCCGGTGGCGCTCGAGCTCACCCGCCGCGGCTACATCTACGACCTCATGGAGGCCGGCGCCATCGTGCGCACGGCGTTCTGCGGCCCCTGCTTTGGCGCGGGCGACACGCCGGCCAACAACGGCCTTTCCATCCGCCACACCACGCGCAACTTCCCCAACCGCGAGGGCTCCAAGCCGGGCAACGGCCAGCTCAGCGGCGTGGCGCTCATGGACGCGCGCTCCATCGCGGCCACGGCCGCGGCGGGCGGCATCCTCACCCCGGCAACCGACCTGCCCGACGAGACCTGGGACGAGGCCTGCGAGTACACCTTCGATTCCGCGCCCTACGACAAGCGCGTGTACTGGGGCTTCGGCAAGGCCAACACGGAGTCTGAGTTGGTTGAGGGCCCGAACATCAAGCCCTGGCCCGCGATGGAGCCGCTCGGCGACGACATCCTTCTCAAGGTGTGCTCCAAGATCATGGATCCGGTGACCACCACCGACGAGCTCATCCCCTCGGGAGAGACCTCGTCGTTCCGCTCCAATCCGCTCGGCCTGGCGGAGTTCACGCTCAGCCGCCGCGATCCGGAGTACGTGGGCCGCTCCAAGGAGGTCGACGCGGTGGAGAAGCGTCGTGTGGCGGGCGAGGCCGCAGGCGACCTGACCGCGCTCGACCAGGAGCTTGCCGGCGTGTTCGAGTCGCTCGGCGTTGCAGGTGTTGAGGCGGACCCCAGGGCCACCGAGTTCGGCAGCATGATCTATGCCAAGAAGCCCGGCGACGGCTCGGCACGCGAGCAGGCGGCGAGCTGCCAGCGCGTGATCGGCGGCCTGGCCAACATCGTGAGCGAGTACGCCACCAAGCGCTACCGCTCCAACGTGATGAACTGGGGCATGGTGCCCTTCCAGATGGAGGAGGAGCCGCCGTTCGAGGTGGGCGACTACGTGTTCGTGCCCGGCATCCGCGCGGCGCTCGACGGCGACCTCTCGGACATCGCGGCCTATGTGGTGCGCGCGGACGGTGCGGTTGAGCAGGTCAAGCTCTACGTTGCCGACATGACGGCCGAGGAGCGCGCTATCGTCAAGGCGGGCTGCCTCATCAACTACAACAAGTTCAAGGCGGCCGCCGAGTAGGGCGACGCCAAACAGACGGCAAGGCGCTCGGGCCGGATGGCCGGCTCAGTGCCCGGAGCCAAGCGATTTAAGCGGGGCGTTCGCACATGCGGGCGCCCCGTTTTCTGTGGTTTTGCCGTTTGCGGCGTTTAGCTGGCGGAATGCTGCGGATGCTATGGGGTGTCTGTTATCATGCGGTCGTTTGGCCCTTATTTTTATTCTGCGTAACGCCTGACATAGGTTCTGCATGAGCCGTAGCGGCCCGCGCGTGCGGGTGCGCTTACCTGTTGGTATCGGTGCCGCGTGAGCTGCAGATGCGGATTCGCTTGCTTGCTGGCGCCTGCTGCGTGCAAGCCGATGCTGCAGGTGCATGTGGCTCATTGCTATGCCGCAGATATTAAAAGGGCTGGGTTTGATAATGCGGGGGAGGGCTCATGCCTATTCGGAAGACAGCAGCGCAGACTGCCGCCTCGGGGGCGTTGGGCTCTCGCCATGAGGGCGTGCGCTCGGTCGATTGCCGTTCGTCTGTTGACGGAAGGGGTGGAGCCGCAACGCGGGCCGCATCCCTCCAAACTGATGCCGCCAAGCGCAAGAACGCGCAAGCCGCAAACGTGGCTGCGCGCTCGGTCGCTCACCGCGCTGTGAGCAGGCGCGGGTTCCTTGCCGGCGCGGCCTCTCTTGCGGGCGCCACGTTCCTTGCCGGCGCCTCTGCCGCGGGCCTTGCGGGCTGCAGCTCATCGGGCAGCAAATCCGAGCTCAAGAGCATCATCGTGGGGTGCGACTCGTACCCGCCCGCGAACTACCTCGACGAGAACGGCGACCCTGCCGGCTTTGACGTGGACATCGCCACTGAGGCTTTCAGCCGCATGGGCTATGCGCCCACATTTAAGTACATCGACTGGGAAGATAAGAACGACCTCGTGGCCGCGGGCACGATCGACTGCATCGCCGGCTGCTTTACCATGACCGGCCGCGAGAGCGAGTACAACTGGGCCGGCCCCTACCTGCGCAGCCGCCAGGTTGTGGCCGTGGACCCGGCGAGCAGTATCTACACCCTGGCCGACCTGGAGGACAAGGTGGTGGCCGTGCAGTCGACCACCAAGCCCGAGGGGATCTTTCTTAACCGCACCAAGGAGGGCCTGCCGCAGGTGCGCAAGGTCTACTCCTTTGCCGACCGCTCGTTGCTCTACCCGGCGTTGAGCAAGGGCTACGTAGACGCCGTGGCCGCGCACGAGATGTCAATCAACCAGTACGAGGAGGACTACGGCATCGACTACCGCATCCTCGACGAGAGCCTGCTCGAGGTCGGCCTGGGCGTGGCCTTTTACAAGGACGACGAGCGCGGCATCGCCGAGAAGCTCGACGCTGTCTTTGAGGAGATGCTGGCCGACGGCTCCATGGAGGGCATCGTCAAGAACTACTTCGATAACGCCGCGTACCTGACGGAGGTGGACGGCCTTGTCAGCGAATAACGAGCAGAACAAGCGCGAAGCTGTGGACGAGCAGGGCGTGGTTGCCGAGCGGGTTGCCGTCGCAGGGAGCGCCGTTGTAGATGGGCCTGCGGGTGGCCCGGCCGCTGCTGGGGAATCTGCTGCTACGAAGAATAGCGCCGGCGCTAATCGCGAGCCCATGGGTGTGCGGTCCAAAGCAGCCGATGGGCGGGCCGCGACTTCCGCCCCCGCTCCCGCCAACACCGACGAGGCCGACGACGTGCGCCGGTTCCGCCTGGGCAGGGCCGTGCGCAAGCGCCTGCGCCTGATCGTGGCGCTGGGGCTCGTGCTCCTCATGGTTGTCGTGGGGTTCGTGAGCTACCGCTACTCCTACAACGCCGTGGCCGACCGCTCGCAGAGCATGCTCAGCTACATCCGCAAGCAAACGCTCGCGTACGAGGCCTTCAACAGCGCGAGCTCCTCCAAGAGCATGATGCGCTCGGTGGAGAACGCGAGCCACCTCGAGCATGACATCAGCGCCGAGCCCACCGTGGCGGAGCTCGAGAACTACGCCAAGGAGCTGCGCCTTACCGCTGTCGTCGTGCTCGACGCCGACGGCAATCTCAAGACCGAGTACACCAAGGACGGCGTGGGCTACGACCAGCTCAAAGACGAGCTCTCCAAGGGCTACATCCTCGACGTGGCGCAGAACCCGGGCAAGGTCTACTGCGGCCGCCTCACGCTCGATGACGGCTCGGTCGTGGATATCGGCGCGGCCTGCCGCGCAGGCGGCACGGGCATCTTCGTCACGCTCTATCACACGAGCCCCGAGTACGCCAACCGCTACACCCTCACCGTGCAAAGCCTGCTCGACGGCTACGACAAGGCCGACAGCGGCACCGTCGTGGTGGAGCGCGACGGCAAGCTCACCGCCTCTAACGACAAGAGCCTCGTGGGCACCGAGACGGGCGACAAGACCACGGGCGACCACGGCATCGTGGCGCATATCAAGAAGGAGTCGAGCGGCGGTTCCACCGTGCTCGTGGCCTCCGACTCGGGCCTCTACTTTGGCACGATGGGCAAGGCGCGCGAGAGCTACGTCTACGTGTACCGCTCGCTCAACGGCACGCTGGCCAATGTCGCGCTGGCCGAGCTCTTGGCCGCGGCGGGCTATGCCGCCGTCGTGTGCCTGTTCGTGTATGTGAAGCGCACCACCGAGCGCGAGTACCTGGCCCAGCGCCTCGCTACCGAGCACGACTTCAACGACCTGCTGAGCTCGGCGCGCGACGAGGCCGAGAGCGCCAACCGCGCCAAGACCGAGTTCCTCCAGCGCATGAGCCACGACATCCGCACGCCCATCAACGGCATCATCGGCATGGTCGATATCGCCAGCGCCTACCCCAACGACTTGGAGCGCCAGGCCGAGTGCCGCGATAAGGTGCGGAGCGCCTCGCGCACGCTGCTCGACCTCGTGAACGAGATCCTCGACATGAGCAAGCTCGAGAGCGGCAAGGTGAGTCTGAGCCACGAGCCGGTCGATTTGCGCGAGGTCATGAACGACTCGATGGCCGTGGTGGAGCGCCTGGCCGAGGAACAGGGCGTGGACCTCTCGCTCGACCTCGCGGGCATGCAGCACGCGCACGTCATCGGCAGCCCCACGACGCTGCGCCGCCTGGTGCTGAACATCGTGAGCAACGGCGTGAAGTACAACCGCCCGGGCGGCAGCCTTGCCGTGAGCGTGGCCGAGCGCGGCTACGACGGCGAGCGCGCCACCTACGTGTTCACCTTTGCCGACACGGGAATCGGCATGAGCGAGAAGTTCCAGAAGCACCTGTTCGAGCCCTTTGCGCAGGAGGGCGTGGCCGACCGCACGAGCTTTGGCGGCACGGGCCTGGGCATGTCGATCTCCAAGCGCCTGGTGGAGGTCATGGGCGGCATCCTGAGCTTTACGAGCGAGCAGGGTGTGGGTACCACGTTCGTGATCGAGCTGCCGCTCGAGATCTGCACATGCGCGCAGTGCGGCGACGGCGAGGATGACGGCGAGCTGCCCTCGCTCGAGGGCGCGTGCGTGCTCGTGGCCGAGGACAACGAGATCAACGCCGAAATCGCCCAGTTCACGCTCGAGCAGGCGGGCGTGCAGATGGAGCTTGCCCGCGACGGCCGCGAGGCGCTCGAGATGTTCCGCGCGAGCGAGCCGGGGCACTACGACGCCGTGCTCATGGACGTGATGATGCCCGTTATGGGCGGCTACGAGGCCACGCGCAAGATCCGCGCCACGGGCCGCGAGGACGCCGACCTGCCGATCATCGCCATGACGGCCAACGCCTTTGCCGAGGATCGCATCCGCGCGGCCGAGGCGGGCATGAGCGACCATATTGCCAAGCCGCTCGACAACGGCGTGCTGGTGAAGACGCTCGGCAAGTGGCTGAGGCGTAGAGGTTAGGGGCGAGAGCACCGACTGCGCGCTTATGCTTGCGCCTGGGCTGCCGCGCGCCTTCGGAGCGTGTTGCTGTTGAACCTGATTTGGGAGGGCTGCCTGCGGGCGGCCCTCTTTGCGTGAAGGGGCGCGCGTTGGGCCGCGCAAGTGGGACCTCAGGTGCCTGGCGGGGGAGAGGGGAACCGCGCTCCCGCGCGCGCCTGCGCGCGAATAAACGGGCCCCTACGCCGTCGCGTTCCGTTCGAATCCCACCCGCGCTCGCCCTTTTTGCACGGGGCGTTCGAAAATTTACGCATTTTGCCGTTTAGGAAACAGATGAGCGGAAAATAAGCAGTTCGCGGGGTTAGCATATGCACATCTGACTGAGGGCGCTTTGCGCGCCGCTTTTGCTGTGTAAACGTTAACACGGGGGTACCAGATGAGCGATGGAGCCACGACGGGCGACGTGGGTTTGAGCGTGGGCAACGACGGCCACGTTCGGATGAACGGCGCCGCGGCGAGCGATGCGCCGGCGTCAACGGACGCTGCCGGCGAGCAGGCGCTCGATGCCGCCTGCGTGGCATGCGACACGTCCGTGCTCTGCGACGTGGAGTGCGAGGAGGCCGCGCACTCGGTGAGCCTCACGGTGAGCGAGGTAGAGCAGGAGCTCGACCGCTACCGCGAGCTCTACCCGGTGGTGCGCCTGCTCGACGAGGAGACCATCAAGCGCGAGTCGTACTGCCTGCTCCACGGCACCGAGTGCCCCTGCATGCGCTTCGTGTGCGAGGAGGTGCTCGCCAACCACCGCGACACCACCAAGATGCTCCGCATGGGCGACGAGCACCACATGGCCACCGCCCGCTACGTGGAGGTCGACGGCGAGCCGCGCGTGATCCTCTACGCCCAGCCCTTCAACGTGCCCGCCAGCGAGGCCGACGAGCGCGAGCTGCTCTACCGCGACGCCCTCACCGGCGTCTACAACCGCCGCTACTACGAGGACAACCTGCGCCGCGAGCGCATCGACGCGGGCATCGCCGTGATCGACCTCGACGACTTCAAGCTCGTGAACGACACCTACGGCCACCACGTGGGCGACGACGCCCTCCTGGCGGCGGCCGAGGCCATGAAGGACTCCGTGCGCGGCGGCGACATGATCGTGCGCACCGGCGGCGACGAGTTCTTGGTGGTGCTCCCGGGCATCTCCATCAACGCGCTCGGCCAGCGCCTGCGCGAGATCGCCTCGCGCGTGTCGCAGGCCGTGGTGCCCAACCACCTGCAGGTCCACCTCACGGTGAGCGCGGGCGGCACCATGGCGAACGGCGAGACCGTCGAGACGGCCCTGCGCCGCGCCGACCGCCTCATGTACGAGGCCAAGCACAAGCGCGGCTGCATCATCACCGACGAGGACCGCTCCGACCTGCCCGCGCACGACAAGCCCCTCGTGCTCATCGTCGACGACTCGAGCTCCAACCGCTGGAGCCTCTCGCAGATGCTCGAGGATAGCTACGACATCATCGAGGCCGAGAACGGCGAGCAGGGCGTGGAGCGCATCGCCACGCACGGCACCGACATCGCGGTCGTGCTGCTCGACATCGTGATGCCGGGCATGAGCGGCTTCGACGTGCTCGCCCGCATGTCCGACGAGGGCTGGATCGAGGACATCCCGGTGGTCATGATCTCGGCCGAGCGCAACGAGGACGTGGTCCTGCGCGCGTTCGAGATGGGCGCGAGCGACTACATCCCCCGCCCGTTCGACATGCGCGTGGTGCGCCACCGCGTGAGCAACACGATCCGCCTCTACGCGCGCCAGCGCCGCCTGACGTCGCTCCTCTCGCAGCAGTACGAGCAGCGCGAGAAGGACTCCCGCATGCTGATCGACCTGCTCGCGGGCGCCATGGAGCTGCGCAACGGCGAGAGCGGCTCGCACGTGCGCCACCTCGACATCCTCACCGACCTCTTGCTCGAGCGCCTCATGCAGAAGACCGACAAGTACGGCCTGGGCGCGCGCGAGCGCCGCATGATCTCGATGGCGAGCGCCCTGCACGACATCGGCAAGATGGCCATCCCCGACGA
>CAVDTO010000093.1:0-7743 GCA_963611895.1 bacterium | reverse complement strand
CTGCAGGGCGAGGGCGTTCATCACCGTGGCGAGCATGCCGATGTAGTCGGCCTGCGCGCGGTCCATGCCGCCTGCGGCCCCGGCCATGCCGCGGAAGATGTTTCCGCCGCCGACCACGATTCCGACCTGGATCC
The DNA here is from genome assembly GCA_963611895.1 of bacterium. GTDB lineage: Bacteria > Actinomycetota > Coriobacteriia > Coriobacteriales > Coriobacteriaceae > Collinsella. The sequence continues at coordinate 7,609 of CAVDTO010000093.1, read as the reverse complement.
CCTCGTCAACAAGTTCCTTGATCTGCTTGGCAAGCTTGTCGGTGAACTTGGGGTCGATGCCAAAATCGTTCTCCCCCATGAGCGCCTCGCCGGAAAGTTTGAGCAAAACGCGCTTGTAAAGGTAGTCGGACAAAGCGATCCTCCTTAGTAGAAACCCGTAACATTCTAGCAAAGATGCTGTATGCGGCCATAAAAAAGCAGGCTGCGGGACGAAACCCACAGCCTGCAGATACCGTTCTATCGGTCGTGGCGATTACTCGCCGCGCACCAGGCGATCGAAGGCGACGACCTTGATGGTGTCGCCGAGCTCCTTGGAGACCTTCTCGGCATACTTCTTGATGGTGAGGGAGGAATCCTTGATGAACTCCTGCTCGTTGAGCACGGAGCCCTTGTAGAACTTCTCGAGACGGCCGATGGCCATCTTCTCCTGGATGGCCTCGGGCTTGCCGGACTCGGCGGCCTGAGCCATGTAGATCTCCTTCTCGTGGGCGACGACGTCGGCAGGGACGTCCTCGCGCACGGCGCAGATCGGGGCGGCGGCGGCAACCTGAAGGGCGACGTCGTGGGCGAAGGACTTGAAGGCCTCGGCCTCGGCGGTCTCGGCATTCTCGAAGGAGAACTCGACGAGGACGCCGATCTTTCCACCCATGTGGATGTAGGAGGAAAGGGCGCCGGACTCGACCTTGCGGGCGGCGAAGCGGGCGATCTTCATGTTCTCGCCCATGATGTGGATCATCTCGGTGAGCTCGTCGGAGACGGTGTTGCCGTTCATGCTCTCGGCGAGGAGGGCATCGACGTCGGCCGGGGAGTTCGTGGCGACGATCTCGGCGACGTTGGTGGCAAAGCCGGTGAACTTGGCGTTGGAGCCCACGAAGTCGGTCTCGCAGGAGAGCTCGAGGAGGGCACCGGACTTGCCGTCAGCGGAGACGAACGCGGCGACAGCGCCCTCGTTGGTCTCGCGGCCGGCCTTCTTGGCGGCCTTGGCCAGACCGTTCTTGCGGAGGACGTCGACGGCGGCATCCATATCGCCATCGGCCTCGACGAGGGCCTTCTTGCACTCCATCATCGGGGAATCGGTCATCTCGCGGAGCTGCTTGACCATAGCGGCGGTGATCTGAGCCATGTTAATTCCTTTCGGGAAGAGTTCGAACGAATGGAGGGACGGGCCTATTACTCGGCCTCGGCCTCGGGAGCGGCGGCCATCTCGGCCTCGGAGACCTGCTCCTTGCCGGAACCTGCGAGGCAGGCGTCGGCCATGAGCTCGCACATGAGGGTGACAGCGGAGATGGCGTCGTCGTTGCAGGGCACGCCGTAGTCGACGACGTCGGGATCGGAGTTGGTGTCGATGAGGGCGACGACCGGGATGTGCAGGCGCTGGGCCTCCTTGATGGCGTTCTCCTCGCGCTTGGTGTCGATTACGAAGAGAGCCTGGGGCAGGCCCTTCATGTCGCGGGCGCCACCGAGGTTGGTCTGGAGCTTAGCGAGCTCCTTGCCGAGCACCGACTGCTCCTTCTTGGGGAGCACGGCCATGCGGCCGTCCTCGACCATGGCCTCAAGCTCCTCCATGCGGTTGATGCGGGAGCGGATGGTGACGAAGTTGGTCAGCATGCCGCCGAGCCAGCGCTGGTTGATGTAAGGCATGTTGGCGCGCTCGGCAGCGGCCTTGACGGCCTCCTGAGCCTGCTTCTTGGTGCCGACGAAGAGGACCTTGCCCGTCTTGGAGGTGTTCTTGAGGAACGTGTAGGCCTTGTCGGCGTCGAGGATGGTCTGCTTGAGGTCGAGGATGTAGATGCCGTTGCGCTCGCCGAAGATGTAGGGCTTCATCTTGGGGTTCCAGCGACGGGTCTGGTGACCGAAGTGGCAGCCGGCCTCGAGAAGGGTGCGGATATTGATCTTGGTAGCCATGAATTACCTCCTGGTTTGCCTCCGCGCGGGGTCATCCTCCAAAACCACCCGGGCGTGTGCTACCTGAGCCCGGGCACCACGGTCGAGAGTAGCCGCGCGTGCGTGATAAGAACTGTTGCTAACGCAACCCGATGAATGATACCAGCAACCGGGCGAATATCAATGGCCAAGTTGCGCGTATCGCGGAATTGTGGAGCCGCTAGGCACCCGAGCGCGGGTGCGCGCCCCTGAGCGCGCTCTTGAGGCGGTCGGTCGTGAGATGCGTGTAGATCTGCGTCGTGGAGAGGCTCGCGTGCCCGAGGAGCTCCTGGACGCTCCTGAGGTCGGCCCCGCCGTCGAGGAGCTCGGTGGCGAAGGTGTGGCGCATCGTGTGCGGCGTGACGTCGGACGGCAGGCCCACCACGGTGCACCATTTCTTGAAGCGCGCTCGCATGGAGGCTGCGGACATGCGGTTTCCCCGTGTGGAGACGAAGAGCGCCGCCCGCCCGTCCTCACTCGGGTGCGCGGCGCTCGCAAGGAGCTCATTGCGAGCGCCGCGCATGTAGTCCTCGAGCGTCACGATGCAGGTGCGATGCACGGGGACGATCCTCTCCTTGGAGCCCTTGCCGAGCAGGCGCACGTACCCTTCAGCCATGTTGACCGAGGCGACGTCCAGGCGGCAGATCTCCGAGATGCGCGCCCCCGAGGCGAAGAACAGCTCGAGTGCCGCCGTGTCGCGCATGGTATCGGGCGTATCCCGTCCCGGCGCCTCTATGAGCGCGGCCGCCTCTTCTGACGTGAGCACGCGCGGGAGCGTGGAGGGGAGCTTAGGGTTTTGGAGCGTCGAGGCGAGGTCGTTCGATATGCGGCCCTCCCGCTCGAGCCACCTGAAGAGTGACCGGATGGAAGAGAGGTGCGCCGAGACCGTGCGCGGGGCGTATCCGGCACGCGTGAGAAGCGCCAGGTACCTGCGGAACGCGGGCACATCGAGCGTCTCGAAGCCGAGGCCTGCGCCGTCCATCCAGCGCGCGAAGGCCTCGAGATGGCTCGCGTAGGCGCGCGCGGTCTCGGGCGAGAGCCCCTCGACGCGCTCTATGTGGGCGATGAACGAATCGATGTCCTCCTGTGCGCTCATGCGAGGGCGGCGAAGAGGTCGGTGCGTGTGGAGATGTAGGCCTCGAGGTCGGCGAGCGCGCGGTCGGCGTAGGCCGCGTAGCGGTCGCGCTTGTTGCGCTTCTTGCCGTCGCCGAGCGCGGGCACGATGCCGAAGTTCACGTGCATGGGCTGGTAGTCGACCGTCGCAGGGTCCGTGGCGTAGCCCACGAGCGATCCCAGGGCGCCGGTTTTGGGGAGCTCGAGCGGGAGCGCGCCCGTGGCATCGGCAAGCGTGTTGTAGGCTGCGAGCAGGCCGGAGGCGATGGCCTCCATGTAGCCCTCGGTGCCCGTGATCTGGCCGGCCAGGCGGACGCCCGTTCCCGGCACGGCAAAGGTGCCGTCGAGCACGTGGGGCGCGTCGACGAAGGTGTTGCGGTGCATGACGCCGTAGCGGAAGAACTCCGCCTTCTCGAGGCCCGGCACCATGCGGAACACGCGCTTCTGCTCGCCGAAGGTGAGGTTCGTCTGGAAGCCCACGAGGTTGTAGGCGGTCTTCTCGCGGTTCTCCGCGCGGAGCTGGATCGCGGCCCAGGGCCTGTGGCCGGTCCTCGGGTCGGTGAGCCCCACGGGCTTCATGGCGCCGAAGCGGATGGCGTCCCTCCCCTTTCGGGCCACCTCCTCGGCGGGCTGGCATGCCTGGAAGAGGTCGCCGGTCTCGAAGTCCTTGAGCACGATGCGCTTGGCGCTCGTGAGAGCGTCGATGAAGGCCTCGTACTCCTCGCGGTCAAGCGGGGCGTTGAGGTAGTCGCCGCCCTGCGCGGCGTCCTCGTAGCGCGACTGCGAGAAGAGGACGTCCATGTTGAGGGTCGAGGCGTCGACGATGGGGGCTGCCGCATCGAAGAACGAGAGCGCCTCGCCGCCCACGAGCTTCAGCACCTCGTCGGCGAGCGCGGGCGAGCAGAGCGGTCCCGCAGCGATCACGACGTGTCCCTCAGGGACCTGCGTCACCTCTCCGCGAATGACCTCGATCTCGGGGCGCTCGGCGATGGCGGCACCCGCAAGCTCGCTGAACTTCGTGCGGTCGACTGCGAGCGCGCCGCCGGCCGGGACCGCGGCCTCCTCGGCAAGAGCGAGAAGGCGCGATCCCATGAGGCGGAGTTCCTCCTTGAGGAGCCCCGCTGCAGAATCGCGGCGCGTGGACTTAAAGGAGTTGGAGCACACGAGCTCGGCGAACCCGTCGGTGTGGTGCGCAGGAGACGAGACCTCGGGTCGCATCTCGTGGAGGGTCACCTTGAACCCCATGTCCGCAAGCGCGAGAGCGCACTCCGACCCGGCAAGGCCGCCGCCGACGACTGTGACGCGATCGAATTCCATCTGGCTCCTCTTTTCGTTCGTAGGTTGGCCTATTGTGAACCAAAACCCGCCAAACCGCCAAGATAGGCGCGCGTGGGCGCGTAGCGACCGTCAACAAGGCGCTCGGCTAGACCCTTGAGCTCCATCTGGCCCAGAAACCTCAGGCACTCGACCGCGTTCATGCCCATATGGCTTGCGAGGTCGTCGGCGCGCATGGGCGCTGCCACGAGGGCCGAGATCGCGCGTTGCTCCTTGGCGTTGAGCCCCGATCTCTTTGCGCCCTGCACGCGCTCCCGTCGGAGCTTTCCGTAGATTCTCGATATGGCGACCTCGATCGATTCCTCGTCCACGATGCAGGTGGCGCCGTTCGAGATGAGGTAGTTCGACCCGCGCGACTCGGGGGAAAGGATGGAGCCGGGCGCCACGAGCAGTTCGCGACCGAGCTCCATGGCGGCCTCCGCTGTGGAGAACGTTCCGGAAGGCATACTCGCCTCGGTGACGAAGAGCGCCTCCGAGAGCGCTGCGATCACGCGATTCCTCTTGGGGAATGCCCAGCGTAGCGGCTGCATGCCCCAGGGAAAAGGCGAGACCACGGCTCCCCCATCGGCGAGCGTGCGCTCCACGAGGCGGCGCGACGAGGCGGGATAGATGACATCGGCGCCCGTGCCGACGACCATGACGTGCACGCCGCCGGCATCGACCGCACCCCAGGCTCCGGCCTGATCCACGCCGCGCGCGCCTCCCGAGACCTCGATGATGCCCGATTCCGCCGCGAGGAGCCCCGCGCAGCGTGCGACCTCGAGCCCGTAGGGCGTGGCGTTCCGGGAGCCGACGATCGAGAGCGAGGGCTTTGAGAGCACGGTCGGGTCGCCTCGAACGTAGAGCGTTTCGGGCGGGTCCTTGAGCTCCTTCACGCAAGAGGGATACATAGGATCGCTCAGCCTGAGCTCGTAGCAGTTTGAATTTGTGGTCATGGCGAGCCGTCCCTTCTCCCCTGGAACATCGAGGCCTCGAGCACGTGGTCGCTCGAGATCCCCTCGCGCTCCTCGAGGTCCGCCACGGTCCGCGCGATCCTGCAGAGTCTGGCGATTCCCCTCCCCGTGAGATGCGTTCTAACGGATAGCTCGAGCAGGCAGTCTCTGCCGTCGGCCTCGAAGGCGAAGCGCTCGAGGACGGAGTCGACGTCCTCACCCGCAGCCTGAGGGCGCGAAGCGCTCTTGCGCCTGCGCCGCCTCCACGCCCTGAAGGTTCGGCCGCGCTCGACCTCCAGCCGCATCGAGGCGGAGCTCGCGCCGTGGGCGCCCTCGACGATGAGCTTTGCCTCGGGGCGCATGATGTCGACGATCATGTCGATGCGGTCCGCGAGCGGTCCCCTCAGCTTAGACTGGTACTTCTCGATAGCGTTGATGGAGCATTTGCAGGGAATCTCGCGATCGCCGAGGTAGCCGCAGGGGCAGGGGTTGCTCGCCGCCAGCAGCTTGAACCGTGCGGGGAAGGTGTAGGCGCCCTCGGCGCGGACGATCTTCACGCAGCCCTGCTCGATGGGCTGCCTGAGCGTCTGCAGCGTGTGCATGGAGAACTCGCCGAGCTCGTCGAGGAAGAGCACGCCCGTGTGGGCGAGGCTCGCCTCGCCGGGCCTGACGGGACGGCCGCCGCCGATGAGGCCTGCCATCGAGATGCTGTGGTGCGGGCTCCTGAACGGCCGGACGCGCGCTAGCAGGCTGTCTACCGGCTCACCCATCACGGAATGGACGCACAGGGCCTCTTGTAGCTCGACGTCCTCGAGCGGCGGGAGGATGGTCGGCATGCGCTCCGCGAGCATCGATTTGCCGGACCCCGGGGCGCCCACCATCATGAGACCGAGCTCTCCCGTTGCCGCCACCACGAGGGCGCGCTTGGCCATCTCCTGGCCGGCGACGTCGGCGTAGTCAATGCGCCGTTCGTTCGCCTGGGGTTGGTGCTCATGCATGCGCGATATATCTCGAGCTTCCGCGATCGGGCTGCGCAGGTCGCCCAAGCATCCTATCGATCCTCGGGCGAGGCCGTCGAGCGGGATGCCGCACATGCCGGGCCCCGATACGAGCGTGAGGTCGCTTGCGCGTGCGAGGAGCGCATAGGCGACCTCGCCCTGCACGGGTAGGATCGACCCGTCGAGCGCAATCTCGCCCACGAACAGGCAGGAGTCCAATCCCTCGCGCGGTATCTGCTCCGTTGCGGCGAGAATCGCCACGGCGATGGGAAGGTCGAACCCCGACCCCGACTTGCGCATGTCCCCGGGCGAAAGGTTGACCGTGATGTTCTTGCGCGGGATTTCGAACCCGTGCGCGCGCAGGGCGCAGCGTATCCTCGACCGGGCATCCTGAACGCTCGGGTCGGCCTGGCCCACGAGCTGGATGCCGGGGATCCCGCCCGACATCGAGACCTCGACCGTGACCGGATGGGCTTCGACGCCCCTCAGGCACGCGGCGTGGACGGAGAACACGTCGCTCATTTTGTGCCCAGGTCCCAGTCGAACGCGTAGGGCACATGGGAGATCTGCGCGTGCTCCCCGTCGACGATGAAGACCCCGACGGCATCGAACCTCACGGGATACCGGTCGCAGGTCTCCCGCACGTAGTGCGCGGCGATGCGACGGTAGCGCTTCTGCTTCTTGGGGTTCACGGCCTCCTCGGGGAATCCGTCGATGTCATCGACGTTCCGCCGTCTGCGCGTCTTGACCTCGATGAAGACGAGCTCGCCGTCGTGATGGGCCACGATATCGGCCTCGCCCTCGGGACACCGGTAGTTCTTCTCGATGACATCGAACCCCAGGTTCTCCAAAAAGGAGACGGCTATGATCTCGCCTATGGCGCCTAGCTCCTTGTTGTTGAGCTCGTTGATGAAGTTAGGTCCGGCTGGGATGAACTCGCCCGGATGCTCGGCTGCATCGTCAAAGAAGCCCTCTCGCTCGGATCGCGGCTCGTCTTCCTCAAAAGCTTTTGGCTGTTGCTGCGTGTCGTCCATGACTCCTCCTATCGCTCTCCCGATTTGCAGGGCGGAATCATGATGAAAGAGGTGTGCGTGGCCATAACGTGGATGCGCGATGGCGAACCTTACCGGGAGCTTTCCGGAACCGGCCCTTGCGAGGATGGCGGAGAGGTCAGGGGCATTGCGCCAAGGAGAACCCTGTGCGCCGGCGTTTAGAACAAGCGCTCGGTCTCCAGGAAGTTTCCGCAAAAACTCACGCGGTGGATGGGGCTGAGGCCGTGCTCCTTGATGGCCGCGATGTGCTCCGCGG
>CAVDTO010000092.1:0-7752 GCA_963611895.1 bacterium | reverse complement strand
GCAGGTAAGCGAGCATATCGGGAGAGGTGAGGTCGTTGATAGCGACGATCTCGGAGCCCTCGTGACCGAACATCTGACGGAAGGCCAGACGACCGATGCGACCGAAGCCGTTAATAGCAACCTTTACTGCCATTGTGTCTCCTTTCGTAAGGTCCCCGCAAGCCACATTGCCTGCCGTTGAGACCCACAAACTAACCACTCGCCAAATATACCTTTTTTCGGGCTTGATGATGCCGAAAATACCAAGTTTCGTTAATTACTTCGCGGATTGAAGCGCTTTAGAATCGGGGTTCCACCGTGCATTAAAACGCTCGCATTTAATACACGGGCGCGTCCTCGTGCTCGCCCAAAATCTTCTCGAGCCTAAGAACCCTATGGTAGAGGGCCGACTTGGAGAGCCTGGGCTCGGCCATCTCGCCCAGATCGCGCAGTGAGAGGTCGGGGTAGGCCTCGCGCAGCGAGCAAAACGCTTTAAGGGCGTCGGGCAGCGTGTCGCGCAGGCCGAGCGCGTCGATGCGCTCGATGAGCTCGAGCTGGTGCTGCGAGGCCCCGGCGGAGCGCGTCTGGTTGGCGAGCTCGGCGTTCACGCGGCGATTGACCTCGTTCTTGACGTGCTTGACGGCCCGCGCGTCGTCCACGGCGGCAACGCAGCGCTCGGCGCCCACGGCCTCGAGGAGCTTGCGGATGTCGCTCGCGCTCTTGACGTAGACGGCATAAGCCGACCGGCGCGGGTTCACGCGCGCGTGCACCCCGATCTGCTCCAGGAGCTCGGCGAGGGCGCGCGCGAAGTCCTCCCCCTGCACGGCGATCTCGAGGTGGAAGTCACCATGGGGGTCGGCCACAAAGCCGCCCGCGATGAGCGCGCCCCTCAGATAGGCGAGCCTGCAGCACGGGCGCGAGACGACGTGCCGGGGGACCCCCGCAACGAGCGCGCCCTTGCGGTCGAGGATGCCGAGGAGCACGAGAGCCTTGTCCATACCGGGTTGGTCGGGCAGGCCCACAAGATAGTTGCGCACCTTATGCAGGACCGACTTGCGCACCGTGAGCTCGGTCTTGAGCTTGAGCACCCGATGTGCGAGCGTGATCATCGTGCGCGCGACGGCGCCCGTCTCGGTGGCGACCGTCAGGCTGTAGCGGCCCTGCCCCGCGAGCGACAGCGTGCCGCTCACGCGCACGAGCGCGGCGAGCGTCGCCAGGTCGCAGTACTCGCACTCCCCCTCGCAGCGCGAGAGCTCGTCTCTCACCTCGGCCGTGAACGACATGCGCTAGGCCTTGGTGTTCGCACGCGGAAGGTCGCGATGCGAGACGCTCACGTGGTACTGCTGGCGCTCGAGATAGCGCGCCGTGGCCTCGGCGATGGCCACCGAGCGGTGCTGGCCGCCGGTGCAGCCGATGGCGATGGAAAGCTGGGGCTTGCCCTCGGCGATGTAACCGGGCATGACGGCATCGAGCAGCGCCGTCCACGCCTTGAGGAACTCCTGCGTCTTGGGATGCTCGATCACGAAGCTCGAGACCTTCTCGTCGAGGCCCGTCATGGTGCGCATCTCGGGGTCGTAGAAGGGGTTCGGCAGAAAGCGCACGTCGATCATGAGGTCCGCCTCCACGGGTAGGCCGTGCTTGAACCCGAAACTGAACACGTGCACATCCATGAGCTGTTGGTCGGAGAGCTCAGAGAATGCCGAGCGCAAGCGGGTACGAAGGGCCGTGGTGCGCAGGCGCGTGGTGTCGATGATCATGTCGGCGCGGTCGCGGACCTCGGCGAGCTGCATGCGCTCGCGGGCGATGGCATCGGCCGTGGCCTCGCCCGGCTGCGCCAGCGGGTGGCGGCGGCGGTTCTCGGAGTAGCGCCGGATGAGGACCTCGTCAGAGGCCTCGAGATAGACGACCTTGCACGACATCTCGTGCTCCTCGAGCGACTTGATGACGTCGAGCAGCTCGTCGAAGAGGCCCTGGCTGCGCAGGTCGCAGGTGACGGCCATGTGGCGCCCCACGCCGGTGTTGATGCCCACGACGTCGGCGAGCTGCTGGATGAGGCGCGGCGGGAGGTTGTCGATGCAGAAGTAGCCCATGTCCTCGAACACGTGCATGGCCTGGGTGCGGCCCGAGCCCGACATGCCGGTGATGATGACGATATCGGGAGCGCGGCCCTCGCGCTCGGCCTCTTGCATCGCTGCAGCGTTCGTCATGCGTGCCTCCCCTTGAGGTGCGTACCTAACTTGCATTCGAGTATACCCTCGCCCCCGGACGGCGGCGGCCGTGCGCGGCGCCGAAGCACGATTCCTCCGGCCGTGAGCGAAGCCCGCATTCGCAGAGGCGCCCCGCGCAGCATGCCCTTCTCGCCATGCGCACCGCGCTCCGTCGCAGGCGCTGCGCCGTGTTTGGGGCTCGCTGATAATTCCCCGCCGCCCCCTGGTGTCGCGCGACCGCCACGATACGCCCTCCGCTCGCCGTCAGTCGACGGCCGAAACGATCGGGGCACAAAAAACGGGCGGCCCGAGGGCCGCCCGTAAGGGAGGGGGTAAGCGTTTTTGCTTTTCCTACTCGTCGAGGCCGGACTCGCTGGCGGGCAGCGGCTTCTTCCAGAAGGAGAGGATCAGGCAGCCCACCACGGAGCCGACCACGCAGGCGACGAGCCACATGACCGGGTTGGTGATGACGGCCGTGACCCAGGCGCCGCCGTGCGGGGCGGGGCTGGCGCAGCCAAAGGCCGCGGAGATGCCGCCGGCGATGGCGGAGCCGATGATGCAGGAGGGGATCACGTGACCGGGGTCGGCAGCGGCGAACGGGATGGCGCCCTCGGAGATGAAGGAGAGGCCCATGATGTAGTTCACCAGGCCGGCGTTGCGGTCCTGCTTGGTCCAGCGGTTCTTGAAGAACGTGGTGGAGAGGGCGATGACCAGCGGCGGAACCATGCCACCGACCATGACGGAGGCCATGATGACCTGGCCGGTGGTGCCGAGGCCGGAGCTGGGGTCGAGGGCGGCGGTGCCGAAGACGTAGGCAGCCTTGTTGAAGGGGCCGCCGAAGTCGACGGACATCATGCCGCCGAGGACGAGGCCGAGGACCACGATGTTGCTCGTGCCGAGGCCCTTGAGGAAGCCGTTGAGGCCGGTGTTGATGGCGGCGAACAGCGGGTTGAGGGCGAACATCACGATGCCGATGACGAGCGTGGCGAGCACGGGGTAGATGAGCATCGGCTTGATGCCCTCAAGGGAGCTGGGGAGCTTGTCGCAGGCGCGCTCGATGGCGAGCGTGATGTAGCCGGCGGCGAAGCCCGCGAACAGTGCGGCGATGAAGCCGCCCGAGATGAGGTTGCTCGAGTCGAGCGTGCCGAGGTAGGCGAAGTCGTAGCCGGCCTTGGCGAACAGGCCGCCCACGAAGCCGGGGGCGAGGCCGGGACGGTCGGCGATGGAGGCCGCGATATAGCCCGCGAGAATCGGGAGCATCATGCCGAAGGCCTCGGAGCCGATGGTCTTGAACAGGGCCGCGGCCGGGATGGACGAGCCATAAGAGCTCGTGCCGAGGCCGGGCTGGTCGACCAGGAACGCGATGGCGGTGAGGATACCGCCGCCGATCACGAACGGCAGCATGTGGGAGACGCCGTTCATGAGGTGCTTGTAGATCTTGTGCCAGGTGGACTCGTTGGAGGAGGACTCGGCAGGGGCAGCGGCGCCACCGGCGTTGTGGTGAACCGGAGCGTTGCCGTTCATGACCTCGTTGATGAGGGCCTCGGGCTCGTTGATGCCGCGCGAGACGGAGCAGCTGTAGAGCGGCTTGCCGTCGAAGCGGGAGAGCTCGATGTTCTTGTCGGCGGCGATGATGACGCCCTTGGCACCGGCGACGTCCTCGGCGGAGATGACGTTCTTGGCGCCGGCCGAACCCTGGGTCTCGACCTTGATGCGCAGACCCATCTCCTTGGCCTTGGCCTCGAGGGCCTCGGCGGCCATGTAGGTGTGCGCGATGCCCGTGGGGCAGGCGGTGATGGCCACAAGGTCGTAGCCCTTGGCGTCCTCGGACGCCTTGGCGGCGGCCTTGGCGTCGTCGGCGGCGAGCTTGGCGTCCTCGGCGGCGTCGATCACGGCCACGAAGTCGGCGGGCGTCTTGGCGGCGCGCAGGTCGGCGCAGAAGGCCGGGTCCATGAGGAGCATGGAGAGGCGGCTCAGCACCTCGAGGTGCGTGTTCGCGCCCGTCTCGGGGGCGGCGATGAGGAACATGAGGTCGGTCGCCTTGCCGTCGGGAGCGTCGTAGTCGACGCCCTCGGGCAGCGTCATGGCGGCGAGACCGGGAGCCGAGACCGAGGCGGTCTTGGCGTGCGGGATGGCGATGCCCTCGCCGAGGGCCGTGGTGCCCTGGGCCTCGCGGGCGTGGACGGCCTCGTTGTAGCCGTCCTTGTCGGTGACGTTGCCGCCGGCGGCCATGAGGTCGACGAGCTTGGCGATCGCGTCGTCCTTGTCCTGCGCGGCACCCCCGATCTTGATGGATTCAGGCTTGAGCAGGCTAGAGATTCTCATGCTCTTCTACCTTTCGTCTCAGGACCCCGCTGGGGTCGCTTGCTGACTATGCATTGCAGGCGCGCATATCGACTCCCTGCGCGCCGGGCAATCAAAACGTTTGGCGCCGCGTCGGGCGCCGGAGGGCTACTCTGCGGCGAGCAGGGCCTCGACCTCGGGGCGCGTGGCCAGGTGGTCCGAGAAGGCGCTGGCCGAACCCGTCGCGAGCGCCATCTTGAAGGCGGTCTCGTACGAGGAGGTCTCCATGTAGCCGGCAAGGAAGCCCGCCACGCTGGAGTCGCCGGCGCCCACCGAGTTCACCACGGCGCCCTTGGCGGCCGGGCTCTCGAACACGCCGCCGTCGGCAGCGACGAGCACGCCGCCCTCCCCCGCCATCGAGACGAGGACGTTCTGCGCGCCGCGCTCCTGGAGCTTCTTGGCGTAAGGCACGACGTCCGCACGGGTCTTGAGCTCCACGCCGAAGATGTCGCCCAGCTCGAAGTTGTTGGGCTTCACCAGGAAGGGTTTGTAGGGCAGCACGCGGGTGAGCAGGTCGCGCTCGGCATCGACCACGATGCGCACGCCGCGGCCCTCGAGGCGCGCCATGATGCGCTCGTACATGTCGCCGGGCAGGGTGTTGGGCACGGAACCCGAGATGACGAGCGTGTCGCCCTCGCCGAGGACGTCGAGCTTTGCGTAGAGCGCCTCGATATCGGCCTCGGTGATCTTGGGGCCCTGGCCGTTGAGCTCGGTCTCCTCGGCGCTCTTGATCTTGGCGTTGATGCGCGTGAAGCCCTCCTCAACGTGAACGAGGTCGTGGTCGACACCCGAGGCGTCGAGCAGGGCCTCGAGCGCGGTGCCCGTGAACCCGGCGGCAAAGCCGAGGGCGCGCGACTCGTGGCCGAGGTTGCCGAGGACGATGGACACGTTGATTCCCTTGCCCCCGGGGAGGATCTGCTCGTAGCTCGTGCGGTTGATCACGCCGAGGCGCATATCGTCCACGCGCACGATGTAGTCGAGGCTGGGGTTGAACGTAACGGTGCAGATCATGCGGTTACCTCCACGACGTTGGATTTGGAACGGTATTCGGGGTCCACGTCGCCCGTGGTGACGAGGACGGCTCCCTCAAAGGGGCAGAAGGTGATGGGCGTCACGACACCGAGCTTGCTCGAGTCGGCGAGCACGTAGCGCTCGCGGCAGCGGTCGAGCGCGGAAAGCTTGACCATGGCCTCGTTGACCTCGGGGGTGCTGAAGCCCTGCTCGACGGTGACGCCGTTGGTGCCGAAGAAGCCCTTGGAGAAGTTGTACCTGTTGAGCGCATCGATCGCGCCCGGACCGACGATCGCCTCGGTGCCGGCCTTGACGTCACCGCCGATGACGATGGCGTGCGCCCCGCGCGAAGCCAGGGCGAGCGCGCAGGTGACGGAATCGGTGACGAAGGTCGCCTTGAGGGCCTCGTCCGAAAGCTCCTCGATGAGCGTCTGGGTGGTCGACCCGGCATCGATGTAGACGAAGTCGTCGGGAGAGACCAGCGCGGCCGCCCAGGTGGCGATGGCGCGCTTCTCCCCGGCGTTGAGCTCGCGCTTCTCGGCCATGGTCGGCTCGGCGGCCGAGATGCCGCCGGGGCGGAGCTTGGCGTTCACGCTGGCGGCGCCACCGTGCACCTTCACGAGGAGACCGGCGGCCCCGAGACGTTCGAGGTCGCGGCGGATGGTCGACTCGGAGGTGTCGAACAGGGACGCGAACTTCGCGACGGAGACGGTGTCGTTCTCGGCAAGCAGCTCGAGCATGCGCTGTCTGCGTTCCTCTGCGAGCATGGCCCCTCCCCTCTCGTTCGCGCGGCTTTAAAACCACCCCGCTGTACGCTGCATACTATTGCATGGTTTTGCGTGGTTTTGCACGAGAATATTGGCAAGTGCGCATTTTTGCGCGTAAGCGGTCTGTAAAAGGCGATAAACGGTCAGATTCACGCGCATTTGCGCGGGGGCAGCCGCTTCCGTGCGCAGGATTGCGCCCGGCTACGACTCGTCTTGCGGGGCCTGCTCCTCGCCCGCAGCGCGCTCGGCCTCCCAGGCGCGGAGCGTATCGAACACCGCCTGGGCAACATCCCCGGGAACGCCCTTCACCTCGGCGACCTCCGCGGCGGTAGCGGCGCGCAGGCGCTTCATGGAGCCGAAATGCCGCATGATGGCGCGCTTGCGCGTGGGCCCCACGCCCGGCACCTCATCGAGCACGCTCACCGTCATCGCCTTGTCGCGCAGCTCGCGGTGGAAGGTGATGGCGAACCGGTGCGACTCGTCGCGCACCTGCTTGATGAGATAGAGCGAGGCCGAGCCCGTGGGCAGGACCACCGGGGTGTCGTCCCAGGGAACGAACACCTCCTCGTCGGCCTTGGCCAGACCGCAGACGGGGATGTCGAGGCCGAGCGCCTCGAGTTGCTCCATGGCAGCCGTGAGCTGGGGCTTGCCGCCGTCGACCACGAGCAGATCGGGGCGCGAGCCGAACCGCTCGTCGGCCATGCGCTCGGGAGCGTAGCGGCGCCCCAGCACCTCCGACATGCTCACGAAGTCGTTCGCCTCGTCAAGCTCGGCGCGGATCTTGAAGCGCCGGTACTGCGACTTGTCGGCGCGGCCGTTCGTGAACACGACCATCGAGGCCACGGTAAAGCGCCCGTGCAGGGTCGAGATGTCGAAGCACTCGATGCGCATGGGCGGCGCGGGCAGCGCGAGCGCGCTCTCGAGCTGCAGCAGGGCCTGGTTGGTGCGGTCGTCGGCGTAGCCCGTGCGCATCATGTAGCGCATGAGGGCATGGCGCGCGTTGCGTTCGGCGGTCTCGAGCAGGTGGCGCTTCTCGCCGCGGCGGGGAACGTGCAGACGGCACACGCGGCCGCGCTTCTCGGTGAGCCATTCCCCGATCGCCTCGGCGTCAGAGATGGCGGCGCAGACGTTGACCTCGGCCGGGATGTCGGCGGTCTCGTCGTAGTAGCGCTTGACGAAGCCCTCGATGAGCTCCTCCTCGGCCACGTCGAGACCCTTGTCGAGGATGAACTCGCAGGTGCGGACCGTGCGGCCCTCGCGCACCACGAACACGCAGGCACCAGCGATGGTCTCCTCGCGGTAGAAGCCCACGAGATCGATGTCCACGTCGTGCGGGAACACCACCTGTTGGCGGTCGTCGAGCCCGGCGATAACGTCAAGCCGGCGCTTCACGCGGCCCGCGCGCTCGAAGTCGAGCGCCTCGGCCGCAGCGGTCATCTCGTCCT
>CAVDTO010000091.1:0-7804 GCA_963611895.1 bacterium | reverse complement strand
ATTCCCGTCACGGCCATGATGGTCTGGAAGACCGGGAAGGCCCAGGTGAGGGCGCTCGACCAGTCGGGATAGACGGCCAAGAGGTTCTTGCTCACCACGGAGTAGAGCGCGATGGAGCTGATGAAGAACATGGTCACGCAGGCGGCAAAGAGCACCGCTCCGCGACCCTGGTTGGAGGAATTTTCTGCCATGGGGATGAGTCTCTTTCTAAACGATTGAGCAGGTCAGGCGGCCGCGCGGCGCCATAAGGCGGCTATGGGCGGCAAGCCTTCGGGCAGAACCTGCGCAAAGGATTCATGTATTTGGAAGGTGGTTCGCGCGCGGCGGGCGAACCATGGGCGGCGGCGCGAGCGGGCCTCCGGCTCGGGCCGTGGCCTGCGGATCGTGTGGAACACGCGGGCCGTACGGCCTAGCGAACGCCAGCCGGTCTCAAGATGCCGCCCGCCCGCCAAGCGCGCGCGAGCGCAAGCGCCTACTGATCGGTCGGGGTGGCCACGCCGGCCTCGTCGGTCCAGAGCGTCACGCCCTTGCCCTTGAGGTAGTTCTCGGCATACGCGCGGCGGCCGCCCGGCTTGGCGGTGAGGTCGCCCATCATGTTGGAGAACCCGCCGTCGACCATGATCTCGGCGCCGGTGGTGAAATCGGAGCGCGTGCTCGCCAGGAACATCACGGCGTTGGCGATGTCGGTGACCTCGCCGATGCGGCGCGTGGCGATCAGGCGGCTGCGGCTCTTCTCGACCTCGGGGTCGGAGTAGAAGTTCGCGCTCATAGGGGTCTTAACAAAGCACGGGCACACGCAGTTGGAGCGCACGCCGTAGGGGCCCCACTCGGCGGCGAGCATCTTGGAGAGCATGTTCACGCCGGCCTTGGTGGAGGAGTACACGCCCGAGAACGTCTCGGGGGTGTAGCTCGCGGCGGTGGAGATGTGCACGAGGCGGCCCTTGCCGGCGCGGATCATCTCGCGGCCAAAGCGCTGCGAGGCGATGAACGTGCCGGTGAGGTTGACCTTGAGGACGGTCTCGAAGTCCGAGAGCGGCAGGTCCTCCATCGGGGCGAAGCGCAGCAGGCCCGCGGTGTTCACGAGTACGTCAACGTGGCCGAAGTCGCGCATCGTGGCGTCGACGGCGGCCTGCACCTCCTCCTCGCTCGTGGCGTCCATGCGGTAGCCCTCGGCGTGGATGCCGAACTCCTCGCTGAGCGCGGCAGCGGCGGCGCGGGTCTTCTCCTCGTCGAGGTCGAGCAGCACCACGTTGGCGCCGTTGCGCGCGAACTCGCGGCAGATCTCCTCGCCCATGCCGCCGAGCGCGCCGGTCACGGCACAGACGTCGCCTTCAAGGCCAAGCCAGTTTTCCATTGTTGCCTCCTGATTGTGCGGGGCGCTCCCATCTGCGCCCCGGGCTTCAGAGACGCCGCGCGGCGCCTCCCGGTTGCGGGGCGCCCCCATTCGGCGCTCCGTGGGTCCGATGCTAGGCCGGCCGAGGGTGTTCGTGAATTTCCTATACGGAACATGGGGCAATAACCTCTGGTTAACACCGCAGGTAGAGGTTATTATGGGGAGGTTGATAGGGGGTCCGTTATGTACGACCGAAGGCTCGATGCGATCGTTGCGGCGGCCGAGCTTGGGAGCTTTACCCAGGCGGCGGCGCAGCTTTCCATATCGGCGCCGGCCCTGCAAAAGCAGGTTACCGGCTTTGAGGCCGAGCACGGCCTCACGCTCTTCGAGCGCTCGCACGCGGGCGTCGCCCTCACGCCCGCCGGGGTGCAAGTGGTGGAGGAGGCCCGGCGCATGATGGACCGCTCGGCCGCGGCGCTCCACCGTGCGCGCGAGGTCGAGGCGGCGGGGGAGGCGCGCGTGGTTCGGCTGGGCGTCTCGCTGATGGCGCCGGGGCGCAACACGCAGGCCATGTGGCCGCGCGTGCACGAGCTCGAGCCCAACCTGCACCTGCAGATCGTTCAGGTGGGCGACCTCTACGACGCGCGCACCACGCCCATGACGCGTCTGGGCCGCGAGGTCGACGTGGTGCAGTCGAGCTACTCCACGTCAAAGTGGGGCGGCGCGTGCCGACTGCTCAAGCTCTTCTCCACGCCCTTTTACGTGGACGTTCTGCGCTCAAGCCCCTTGGCGCGTCGCAGCGAGCTTACCCTCGATGACCTTGCGGGCCTGCGCGTGCGGATGCTCCGCCACGCCAACGACGCCACCGACGATTTGCGCGACCGCCTCATGCTCCGCAGCGACGTGACGGTGGTGGATGCCGAGGCGTTCGACTTCGAGCTCTTCAACGAGGCGGCCGAGATGCGCGACGCCGTGCTCACGAGCGGCGCGTGGTCGGGCATGCATCCGGCGTTCACGGGGGTGCCCCTGCGCTGCGGGATCGAGGTCCCGTGCTTTTTGGCCTACGCGCAAGACCCGAGCCCGCAGGTGCGCCGCTTTGTGGCGGCACTCAAGCAAGTGGTGGCCGAGGGCGGCATGGCGTGAGCTACGTGGTGCCTGCGCCGGGCGTGCGCGACGGCGGTTGAGGTTCGCACGAGTTGCTATACACCTTCTTGGCGGTGGTATGCAATGGGGCGGGGGAGACCCTGGGCCTCTCCCTTGACGGTCGGGTGCGCGCAACGCGTTGTTGGCGATGCCGAATGCGCGTGCCAACAACGCGGCTGCTCGGAGCTGCGGCGGACGGGCTAGATGACCACGCCGTTGCAGTGGTCGACCTCGTGCTGGATGATCTGCGCCGTAAAGCCCGTAAAGGTCTGCGTGCGCGCGGTCCACGAGGCGTCAAGCCAGGTGACTTTGATGCGGCGATGGCGCGTGGCGGGTCGCGTTCCCTCGAGCGAGAGACAAGCCTCTTCGGTTTGGTAGGGGTTAGTGGCCTCGATGATCTCGGGGTTGAACATGAGGAGCGCCCGCCCGCCGTCGTCCACCACGATGACTCGCTTGCGCACGCCGACCATGTTGGCGGCAAGCCCCACGCACTCATGAGCATGCGCGGCAAGGGTATCGACCAGGTCCTGCCCAAGCGTCACGTCCTCAGGCGTGGCGGGCGCACTCGGCATGCGCAACATAAGCGGAGAATGAACGATATCGCGAACCATGGCTGCTCCTTGGGTCGTTGATGCTCAGCAGATTATAGGGGCTGACTGACGCTGAATAGGCCGGGCGCGGCTCACTGCTGCGACCGTCCTTGTAGTTGCTTGTCGCCGAATATAGGGCCTCTTTGCTTGATCTTGCACGTTCCTCGTTAGATCATGATCAATAAAAAATGTTTGGAGGCCAAACATGCAGATTGCTCCCGAGAAGAAGCGCGTGTCGGAACTGCTGCCCATTGACAGTCCGATACAGTACGAAATCCCGGTCTATCAGCGCAATTACTCCTGGACCAATTCTCAGATCGAACAGCTTCTAAACGATGTGATCGAAGAGGAAAGCGGTTACTATCTCGGCAACATGCTCGTTACCGGCGATCAAAATCACCCGCAGATCATCGATGGACAGCAGCGTCTGACCACGCTCTCGCTATTTCTCGCGGCAATCGCCGAGCTTCTGAAGCCCTATGAGGACAGTCCCTCGCTTAAGGGGAAAGTCTATTCACGTTGTTACGACATTCAGCGGAGGCTGTATGCATCCGAATCCAATGAGGATCCGCGAATAACTCTGCTCGATCGCGATAGGGAAGTTTATGGGGACATCCTCCGCATGGTCTTCCTCGATGGCGATGAGAAATGGCGCAACCGCGTTCTGCACAAGCGTTACCTGTTCATCAAAAGCCAGCTGGCCGAGGTTTTTACCAGTGCGGAGGAGCTGCTGAATTTTTATGACAAGCTCATCAGTCTCGAGGTGCTTCAGATCTCTGTGCCCGACGTCGGCGATGCGTTCAGTGTCTTCTCGTCGCTGAATTCGAAGGGCCTTCCCCTGACTCTGATTGACCTGCTTAAAGGCGAGTTCATCAGCATCGCTGCGAATTCCGGTAAGGGCACGGATAAGGTGCTCAACCAGTGGCATAGCTTGACTAGGCTGTTCGAGCAGACGGATGCCGACTATAACAGCAGCCTGGTAACCCAGTTCCTCTTGAACAACTACGATGCGTTTGAGGGTGCGAGCGGTTCGATTACCAAGGGAAAGGCGCTTTCGAAGTATCGCGTTCAGATCAAGAACCACTATCGGAATGGCGAGGACTATCTGGGTACCCTCGTCAAGCGCGGAAAGGTTTTCGCGCGCATCGTCGGTATTTCCGATACGGGTTTTGCGAGCACGGTTGTAGACCAAAAGCTCGCCGTTCTTCAGAAGCTCGAGTCTACGCAGGCGCTGCCCCTGCTTCTTTTCATCATGGTGGACGAGGACGAGCTTGAACTTGCGGACTACATGCCTTCGATACTCGAGGCACTCATTGCTTTCTACGTACGGAGAAACGTGACGCTGACGCCGAAATCGTCGAATATCCGCTCGAAGATGCTCGTTGCCGTGCACTCGATTCGCGACAACAACCTGAGCGGCGAGGCCGCTTATGGGGAGGTCGTTCGCACGCTGAGGGATATGTCTGCGAGCGATGAGCAGTTTTATGCGGCTCTTAACCAGTCGATTTACGACAAATGCAAGGGCACGGCGCGCTACATCCTCACTGACATCGAGCGCAGGGTTGGCCATGCACCGCTCTTCAGCAAGCAATATCCCGATACCCTGGATGATTTTTGCGCAGCGGGCCCCAGCTCTAAGCGGCATCCGCGCTGGACGATCGAGCACATTCTGCCCGAGGGCTCATTGCCGGAATGGTGGGTGCAGATGATCGCCGAGGGCGACCCCGCAAAGGCCGAGGAGCTGCAGCTTGAGTGTATGCATCTGCTTGGGAACCTTACCCTGACCCCTTACAACTCGGAGCTTTCACAGCGGCCGTTCTCCAACCCCGACGATCCGGATAACTCAAAACGCGACTACAGGGATAAGAGCAACGGCGCTTACGTTGGGTTGAGGTCGGGCCTCTTTCTCAACCAGAGCATTGCTGGCGAAGACGAAGAACTCGAAACCAAGGAGAGCTGGACGGTCGAAGACATCAAACGACGTAACGCTGTTCTGTCTCGCCATGTGGTCGAGCTGTATCCGATTCCGTCAGTAGCTCAGTAGCTCTCTAGTTTGCGGGGCGCCCCTCTCAAGCTCGCGTTCGAGAGGGGCATTCAAGGCGCTTGCGGGCGATCTGGTATCCTGGGCCCCGTTAAACGCTTGAGGTTTGGGGCCACTATGGGATCCGATTACGCACCTTTTGAGTCTGAAACGCAGCTTTCGAATGCGGAAGATAGGCCTCATCTGATCGCGAATAGCGCAGCCAGCGGTTCTCTGCTCGCCGCACTCAAGACTCAGCTCAAAAGCTGCACGTCGTTCGACTTCTGCGTTGCGTTCGTTGCCGATAGCGGGCTGCAGGTCCTTATCGAGGCCTTCAACGAGCTACGGGCGCGCGGCGTCAAGGGTCGCCTTCTCACCTCGACGTACCTGAACTTCAACTCTCCCGAGGCGTTCCGAAAGCTTCTCGCGTACGAGAACATCGAGACGCGCGTGTTCCAAGGCAACCTGCATGCCAAGGGCTATATGTTCAACGACGGCCAGACGAGTACGGTCATCGTGGGCAGTTCGAACATGACGCAGATGGCGCTGACCTGCAACAAGGAATGGAACGTCCTCTACCGTTCGTTCAACACGTCCGAGCTTCTCACGGGGCTTAAGAGCGAGTTCGAATCGCTATGGCACGACGAGCAGACAGCGGCGCTTTCGGCAGCCTGGATCGATGGATACGCTGAATATCGCGGCCAAGCGCCCGCTCCCAAGCGCAATCGCGCGGCCTTCCGCGAGGGCAATGCTGAGTCTGCAGGCCCTAGCCTTGCAGGCACTCCAAAGCCGAACAAGATGCAGGCGCGTGCACTCGAGGCACTCTCCGTCATCCATCAGAAGGACGAGCCCCGTGCCCTGCTCGTCTCCGCGACGGGAACGGGAAAGACCTATCTCTCGGCCTTCGATGTCTTAGCGGTACGGCCCAAGCGCGTGCTGTTCCTCGCGCATCGTCGCAGGATTTTGGACGCCTCGCGCAAAAGCTACGAGCGCCTGCTCGGGAGCTCGTATACCTTTGCGGACTATACGAGCGGCAGAGACGTCTCGGGCGCCACTTGCGTGTTCGCCATGTCGTCGACGATGGCGCTCCACGCGAGCGAGTTCCGTCCGGATGAGTTCGACTACATCGTTATCGACGAAGCACACAGGACAGGTTCCGCCGGCTATCAAAAAATACTTTCGCACTTCAAACCGAAGTTCGTTTTGGGCATGACGGCCACGCCCAATCGAACGGATGGCTACGACGTGTATGCGCTGTTCAACCATGTCATCGCTTTTCAGATTACCCTGCAAGACGCCCTTGCCGAGGACATGCTCGCGCCGTTCCATTACTTTGGGGTCGCCGATCTCGAGATCGACGACGCGGCGGTCGAAGACCTCAGCCTCTTCGGAAAGCTCACGTCGGATGAGCGCGTTCGCCATATCATCGAGAAGATCGAGGAGTACTCCATCGGTCGCGCGGGCAGGCGAGGGTTGATTTTCTGCAACAGGAATGCCGAGGCGCGCGAGCTTTCGCTCAAGTTCAACGAGCTCGGGTATCGAACCGTTGCTATTAGCGGCGAGAATAGGGACGAGGAGCGCGATCGCGCGATCGCTCGGCTGGAGAGCGGCGAGCTGGAGTACATCTTCTCGGTCGACATCATGAACGAGGGCGTGGACATTCCCTCTCTGAACCAGATCATCATGCTGAGGAGGACCGACTCCGCCATCGTCTTCGTGCAGCAGCTGGGGCGCGGTCTGCGCAAAGACGCTGCCAGCGGCAAGGAATACGTCCTGGTGCTCGACTTCATCGGGAACTATCAAAACAACTTTTTGGTGCCCGTGGCACTGACGGGAGACAAGACGTACAACAAGGATCGCCTGCGCCGTCTGGTGCAAGAAGGGGATTCGGCTATTCCGGGATGCTCGACGGTGAGCTTCGATAAGGTTTCGGAAAAGCGCATCTACCAGGCGATCGATGGCGGCGACTTCACCTCGATTCGCTTTCTCAAGTCGGAATACATGGACCTCAGGCAAAAGCTCGGGCACATCCCGTCGCTTATCGAGTTCGATGAGTCGGGGGCAATCGACCCGCTTCTGATTTTCAAGAACGGGAGCCTGGGCTCGTACCACGCATTTCTTGCCAAATACGAGCGGCAGTACAACGTCGTGTTTACCGAGACGCAGTGCAACGCGCTGAAGTTCGTCTCCCAAAAGCTCGCGGTGGGCAAGCGTTTCGAGGATCTCTTCTTGCTTAAGCAGCTTATCGAGCGCGGTTACGAGGGCTACGAGGAGATGCGTGTCGCGGCGATGGGGCGCTACGACGCCAGGCTCAAAGCCGAAGCCGTGAAGTCGGCCGTTTCCGTGCTCAAGGGTGATTTTTCCTCGCCTAAGAACTTCGTGCCCATGGTCATCGACGATGGTTCGGGTGCACGCCTTACCCGAGAGCTTGCCGAGGCGCTGCGAAGCGACGAGTTCAGGCGCCAGATGCTTGAGCTGCTGGATTTTGGGCTGAGCAGAAACCGCCAGGGCTATTCCGAGTCCTATGCGGATACCAGCCTCGTCTTGAACGCCAAGTACACCTACGAGGACGTTTGCCGCCTGCTCAACTGGGACAAGAACATAAACGGCCAGAACATGGGCGGCTACAAATACGACGAGAAGACCAACACCTTTCCCGTGTTCATCAACTACGACAAGGCGCCGGGCATCTCGAGTTCCATCGCCTACGAAGACCGC
>CAVDTO010000090.1:0-7865 GCA_963611895.1 bacterium | reverse complement strand
GTGCATCCGCTCGAGGGGTGCGTGCGCGCCTTTGGCCGCGACCTTTCCGAAACCCGTGCGGCCACGGACGTCAAACAGCGTATCGGCGTGGTGTTCCAGTATCCGGAGCGCCAGCTCTTTGCCGCGACCGTGCACGAGGACGTCGCGTTCGGCCCACGGAACCTCGGCTTGAACGAGGAGGAGGTCGACCGCCGCGTTGCGGCCTCGCTCGAGCGCGTGGGGCTCGACCCCGCCCAGGTGGGGGAGAAGAGCCCCTTTGAGCTCTCGGGCGGCCAGCAGCGCCGCGTGGCCTTTGCCGGCGTGCTCGCCATGGGCCCCGAAGTGCTCGTGCTCGACGAGCCGGCCGCCGGCCTCGACCCGGCCTCGCGCCGCGAGTTCCTCGACTTCGTTGCCCGGCTCCACCAAGAGGGCCTCACGGTCGTCATGGTGTCGCACAGCATGGACGACCTCGCGCGCTACTGCGACCGCGTGGCCATATTCAACCGCGGGCGGCTCTTTGCCGAGGGTACCCCCGGCGAGGTCTTTCTAAAAGCGGGGGAGCTCGCGCAGATCGGACTCGGCGTTCCCGCCGCCCAGCGCATGGCCCGCTCGCTCGTGGCCGCCGGGCTTCCCCTTCCAACCGACCGCCTCTACAACACGCTATCGCTCGCTGATTCCGTGGCGACGCTCCTCGCATCGAACGGGGGCCTCTAATGCAGGCGTTCTCCTTTGGCAGCTACTACCCGGGCACGGGCCCGCTCTACCGCATGGACCCGCGCGCCAAGCTCCTCGTGGGCTTCGCGTTCCTGGCGCTCGTCCTCGCCGCGCGCTCGTTTGCCGCCCTCGCCGTCGTGGCCGCGGCCGTGCTCGCGGTCTACCTGGCCTCGCGCATCCCGCTGCGCCATGCCGTGCGCTCCATGGCGCCGGTCGCGGGGCTCATCGTCATCGTCGGCGTGCTCAACCTGTTCACCCAGCACAGCGGCGCCACGCTCTGGCAGCTCGCCTTCTTGCGCATCACGGAGGGGTCGCTCCGCGCGGCCTCGTTCTTGGCGTGCCGCCTCGCGCTCATGATGGCGGGCATGAACCTCGTTGCGCTCACCACGCCCTCGCTCGACCTCACGGCCGGCTTTGAGCGGATCCTCTCGCCCTTCGCGCGCTTTGGCGTGCCGGCCCACGAGCTCGGCATGATGCTCGGCATCGCGTTCCGGTTCATGCCGCAGTTCGCAGACGAGCTGCACGCCACGGCCGATGCCCAGGCGAGCCGCGGCGCCCGGTCCTCCAAGAGCCCGCTCGCGCCCGTGCGCATGCTCGCCTCGCTGACCATCCCGCTCCTCGCGAGCGTGTTCAGGCACGCGGAGTCGCTCTCGGCCGCCATGGACGCGCGCTGCTACCACGGCGAGGAGGGCCGCACGCGCCTCTACCCGCTGGCCTTTGGGCGCGTGGACGCCTGCGCCGTCGCGCTCGTGGCCGCGCTCTTTGGCGTCGTCCTCGCGATCGACCTGCTAACTCTTTAGTTCTGCCTGCATTTGCTTTAACGGGGTGCAGAGCGTGCGGCAGAAATTCCGTGCATGCGGGGCGGGGGAGTGATAACCTCTTGACCAATCTCATAAACGCGGCCGTTTGATGCGTACCAAGGCGCAGAGGCTGCAGAATAGGAGCCAGATATGTCTCTTAAGGTCGGAGTCGTAGGCGCTGCGGGCTATGCCGGTGCCGAACTCGTTCGCCTTGTGCTCGAGCACCCTGAGTTCGAGCTCGTCGCCGCCACGTCGAATGCCGACGCGGGCCAGGCGCTCGCCGCCGTGTACCCCGCTTTCGCGGGCGTGTGCGACCTTTCCTTCACAACCCATGACGATCCGGTCCTCAAGGACTGCGACGCCGTCTTCTTGGCGGTGCCCCACACGGCCGCCCTCGCGGCGGTCCCGGGCCTGCTTGCCGCAGGCGTCTCGGTGTTCGACCTCTCGGCTGACTACCGCCTGTCCGACCCCGCCGTGTACGAGCGGTGGTACGACGCCAAGCACACGAGCCCGGAGCTTTTGGCCGGGCGCGCCTTCGGCCTGCCCGAGCTCTTTTCCGAGGGCCTCGCCAACGCCGCGGCCAAGCGCGCCGCCGGCGACGCGGTCCTCGTAGCCTGCGCGGGCTGCTACCCTACGGCGACCTCCCTCGCCGCGGCCCCGGCCATCCGTGCCGGCTGGGCCGCCGAGCAGGGCCCCGTGGTGGTCGACGCCATCTCGGGCGTGACCGGCGCCGGCAAGGGCTGCAACGCGCGCACGCACTACTGCAGCGCCGACGAGAATCTCGAGGCCTACAAGGTGTGCTCGCACCGCCACACGCCCGAGATCGAGCAGATCCTGGGCCTTAACGACCGCGTGGTCTTCACGCCGCACCTGGCCCCGCTCAAGCGCGGCATCCTCTCCACGGTGACGATTCCGCTCGCTCCGGGCCTCGCCCACGAGCTCACGGCCGAGAAGGCCGTCGAGCACTACCGCGAATTCTATGCGGGCCGTACGTTCGTGCGCGTCCTCGATGCCGGCCAGCAGCCGCGCAGCGCCTCCGTTGCGGGGACGAACGCCGCGCACATCGGCCTCGCCGTCAACGAGCGCGCCGGCGTGCTCGTGGCCACCGGCGCCATCGACAACCTCTGCAAGGGCGCTGCCGGCCAGGCGGTGCAGTGCGCGAACATCGTGTTCGGCTTCGACGAGAGCCTGGGCCTGCCCACGCTCGCCTATCTCTAAATAAGGGGATCCCATGGACACCGCTTCGTTCGACTTCAAGATCATCGCCGTCCAGGACGGCGGCATCACCAGCCCGGCCGGCATCCGCGCCGCCGGCATCCATGCCGGGTTCCGCCGTAACCCCGAGCGCCTCGACTACGCCTTCATCGCGCCCGACGAGCCCTGCGCGGCTGCCGGCGTGTTCACCACCAACCGCTTCTGCGCCGCTCCCGTGCAGGTGAGCCGCGCCAACCTGGGCGGTGCCGGCAAGGGCTATGGCACCTGCGCGGGCATCTCCATCAACTCCGGCAACGCCAACGCGGCCACGGGCGAGGAGGGCCTCGCCGTGGTGCACGAGACCTGCAAGATCGCCTCGCAGATCCTCGCGTGCGAGCCCGAGCAGGTGCTCGTCGCGAGCACGGGCGTCATCGGCGTGCCGCTGCCCATCGACGAGTTCGAGACGGGCATTCCCGCCGCGATCGACGCGCTCTCGCGCGACGGCGGCCACGACGCCGCGCACGCCATCATGACCACCGACACGCACCCCAAGGAGTACGCGGTCTGCTACGAGAGCGAGGCCGCCGGCCACGCCGGCAACTCCTACACCGTGGGCGGCATGTGCAAGGGTTCCGGCATGATCATGCCGAACATGGCCACCATGATCGCCGTCATCACCACCGACGCCCCGGTGGAGCCTGAGGTGCTCCACGGCCTGCTCGCCACCAGCGTGAACAACACGTTCAACAAGGTCACGGTCGACTCCGACACCTCCACCAACGACACCTGCATCATGCTCGCCACGGGTGCGGCCGCAGCCGGTGCCGCGCCGATCGAGCCGGGCACCGACGCCTACGACGAGCTCGCCTACGCGGTCCATGTGGTCTGCGAGGCCCTCGCGCGTGCCATCGCCTCCGACGGCGAGGGCGCCTCCAAGCTCGTGACCGTGAACGTCTCGGGCGCTGCCACCGACGAGGATGCCGACACCGCCGCGCGCGCCGTCGCGAACTCGCCGCTCGTCAAGACCTGCATCGCCGGGCACGACTGCAACTGGGGCCGCGTTGCCATGGCGCTCGGCAAGTGCGGCGTCGCCTTTGAGCAGGAGAACGTCGCCATCGACATGATGGGCATGCCCGTCTGCCGCGACGGCCTCACCGTGCCGTTCGACGAGGACGAGGCGCTGCGACGATTTGAGGCGCCTGAGATCGTCATCTCGTGCGACTTGGGCGCGGGGTCGTGCGCAACCACCGTGTGGAGCTGCGACCTCACTCACGATTACATCTCCATCAACGGGGACTACCGCTCCTAAACACAACGGCGCGGGCGGCGGCGAATGAGCCCGTCCCGCGCGCACAATAGCATCGAGGTCAGCATGAAGTACGCACGCGATGCCAAGGCATCACTTCTGAACGACAAGACCGCCCAGATCCTCTTCGAGACGCTCCCGTGGGTCAAGAACCTCACCGGCAAGACCGTCGTCATCAAGTACGGCGGCGCGGCGATGGTCGACGAGAAGCTTCGCGAGGACGTGATGAGCGACATCGTCCTGCTCAAGATCATGGGCATGCGCCCGGTCATCGTCCACGGCGGCGGCAAGGCCATCAACGAGGCCCTGAGCCACTACGACCTGCCCGTGGAGTTCAAGAACGGCCAGCGCGTGACCGACCCGGCGACCATGGACGTGGTGCGCCAGGTGCTCGGCGGCAAGGTCAACCAGGAGCTCGTGGCGGCCATCAACCAGCACGGCAACCTCGCCGTGGGCGTCTCGGGCGCCGACGCCGGCGTGCTCGTGGCGTCTCCGCTCGACCCGGAGCTCGGGCGCGTGGGCAAGATCGAGCACGTGAACATCGAGTACATCGAGCGGCTCATCAAGAGCGAGTACATCCCCGTGATCGCGACCATCGCCACGGGCGAGGACGGCGGCTTCTACAACATCAACGCCGACGTGGCGGCGGGCAGCATCGCGGCCGCCCTGCGCGCGCACAAGGTGGTCTTCCTCACCGACGTCGACGGCCTTTACGAGGACTTCTCCGACAAGGGCTCGCTCATCTCCAACCTCACGATGGACGAGTGCCAGCAGATGCTCGACGAGGGCGCGGTCGACTCGGGCATGATCCCCAAGCTGAGCGCCTGCATCGAGGCCGTTGCCGCGGGCGTGTTCCGCGCGCACATCATCAACGGCACCACGCCGCACTCGCTGCTGCTCGAGCTCCTCACCGACGCCGGCGTGGGCACGGTGCTCCACTCGAGCGAGACGAGCTACGAGTACGACACGCACCCGCACCCGCTTTCCACGTTCGCCGCGCGCCTGTTCGAGAACCTCGACGAGGTCTCCAAGCTGCAGACGCTGTAGTGCTCCCGAACACGCTTCTTGAAAGGTAGATATATGTCTTTGGCTCAGCAGAAGGCCCTCGAATCCGAATACGTCATGCACACGTTCGCGCGCTCCGAGGTGGAGTTCACCGGCGGCGCGGGCATGAAGCTCACGGGCAGCGATGGCCGCGAGTACACCGACTTCCTCGCCGGCATCGGCGTGTGCTGTCTGGGGCACGCGCACCCGGCCGTCACGGCCGCCGTGACCGAGCAGGCCCAGAAGCTCGTGCACGTCTCGAACTACTTCTACATCGAGCACCGCGGCGAGGTTGCGGCGCTCATCTCGAAGCTCGCGAACGACGACATGGACGCCGCGCGTGCCATCGCCGACGCCATCGCCGCGGGCGACGAGACCACGGCCGCCGCGCTCGGGGCGCCCGCCGCGGGCGAGCAGGTGTGGGAGAGCTTCTTTGCCAACTCCGGCGCCGAGGCCAACGAGGGCTCCATGAAGCTCGCGCGCCTCTATGCCAAGCGCGCCGGCAACGGCGGCAACACCATCGTGTGCATGCGCGGCGGCTTCCACGGCCGCACGCTCGAGACGATCGCTGCGACCATGCAGGACTGGCTGCAGGACAGCTTCAAGCCGCTGCCGGGTGGCTTCGTGGCTTGCACGCCCAACGACGTCGACGAGCTCAAGTCGATCTTCGCGAGCCTGGGGAGCGAGATCTGCGCGGTCATGCTCGAGCCCATCCAGGGCGAGAGCGGCGTGCACCCCATGACCCAGGAGTTCATGGAGGCCGCGCGCGACCTCGCACACGAGGCGGGCGCCCTGCTCATCGCCGACGAGGTGCAATGCGGCGTCTTCCGCACGGGCAAGCCGTTCGCGTTCCAGAACTACGGCGTCGAGCCCGACATCATGAGCCTCGCCAAGGGGATCGCGGCGGGCGTGCCCATGGGAGCGGTCGTCGCCAAGAAGGAGATCGCCGACGTGTTCCGTCCGGGCGACCACGGCTCGACGTTCGGCGGCAGCAACCTGGCCATCGCCGCGAGCTCCGCGGCGCTCTCCGAGCTCGTCCGCGGCGACTACGCGGAGCATGCGCGCGAGGTCGGCGCCTGCATGGCCGAGGCGCTCGCCGGCGTCCCGCACGTGACCGAGGTGCGCGGCGCGGGCCTGATGCTCGGCTGCGACCTGGAGGATTCGTGCGGAGATGCGCACGACGTCGTTGCCAAGATGCTCGAGGCGGGGTTCGTCATCAACGCAACCGGCGCCCACACGCTGCGCTTCTTGCCGCCGCTCATCTGCGAGAAGCAGGACGTCGACGCCCTCGTGGCAACGCTCGCCAAAGTCCTCGGTTAGCACAGCGAATCTGAGCTCCGAACCCCAATAAAACCAACGCCAGCCGGCGCGGCCCCGCAAACAAGCGGACGCGCCGGTTTTTCATTGAGGTGGACCTTACGCGCTGCGCGCTTTGACCTATGCCTTTCCGCATTGAGGCCATATGGATATCGAAGCTTTGTGCAACCTCATACGCGAGGAGCGCAGGCATTTCTTGCTTGTGCTATACGGACTGTTGGTTTGCGCTGCCGCGCTCGTAGATGAGGGCAGTGAGCACTAAAGCGGCACAAAAGAAGGCGAAGGCGGTTGGGGCGCCCAAACGATCCGCTGCCAAGCCGAAAACCAGGGGACTGAGCGCTGCGGCTCCGAATGATGCGAGACTGAGGGTCGAGACGAGAGCAGACTTGTTTGCCATGCTATAGATTTCCTCTAGAAACGCGACCATAAGTCGAACCGATACGATACCGATAAGGACGCCGCACATTACCGAACTGCAAATCGCAAGCGGTAGGGATTCGATAAAGCAGAAGGCGAATAGCAGAGCGGCGGCGCACACGGAGAGTTTGCTTGTTCCGATGCTAAAAGACAGCTTGTTTCCCGCGAATGAGCCGACGGCCGAGCCTGCTCCGTATGCCATCAAGAGAGCACTGAGTGTCTGAACATCCCACCCCTTGTCTCCACATGCTGTCGCGTATCCGACTCCGAACAGCGCGGCGGTGATAGATTCTGCAACCAGAACGAAGATCAACGTCGCTCTTGTTCGGCGCGATTTGACTAGCGATTGAATGGCGGAAGTTGCTTGCTTGATCTGCATGCGGAAGTCCTGAGGCTTGCTTTCGGCTTGCAGGCAACCGCTGTTGGGGATCACGGCCACACCGAGCAGCGAGATAAATGAAAGCGCGGATAGTCCGCAGAGCAGAACTTCGGTACCTTGCGCGGCGAGAACTCCAAAGATAAGAGGTGCTGCTATAGAGCAGATTCTCTGAGTCGTCGCGAAGGCAGATTGTGCTTGGGAAAGATTGGCTTCGTTGGGATAGCTTGCAATCCAAGATTGCGATCCAACGAGATAGATTGCTTCGGCGCAGCCGAAGAGAATGGCGCCAAGTGCAAACCAGTTAATCCCGGGTGCCCGCGTGAACGCGAAGGGAACGAGAAATATCAGCGTGGAGACGAGGCGCGCGGTGCCAGAGGCGAGCAAACACCGCTTTACGCCAAAACGGTCGGTGAGTATGCCGGCTGGAAGGAGCAGGACGGCACGAGGAACGGAGCAGCACATGACGAGCAGGGAAGCGGCGAGGGCCGACTCATCCACGAGCGCCTGGGCGGACAACAGTGTGATGAGCGTCTGGTCGGCAGTGAGTCCAAGGGCATAGGAAAGAAAGAAGGACGCGATTCCGGCTCGCTGGGCATTATTCTTGTGCACGGAGATCGACTTCTCTTCTGCACGTGGGCCCATCGCTATCTTGTGTCAAATACAAAGCCATTCGCCGTCCTAGAATTAGCAAGAACTCTTTCGCAAGAATTGTTGT
>CAVDTO010000089.1:0-7889 GCA_963611895.1 bacterium | reverse complement strand
GCCCTCGGTAACGCCGCCAGCTCGCGCGAGCGCTACTTCCGCGTGCCGAGCATCCTGGGAGAGGGGGAGAGCGAATAATGACGCTTTCGACCGACATCATGAGCGCCGCCCAGATCGCAGCGGGCGTCGCCGCCGGAGACTTCTCCGCCACCGAGGTGGCCCAGGCCTCGCTCGAGGCCATCGAGCAGCGCGAGGGCAGCGTTCAGGCCTTTTTGCAGGTGACGCCCGAGCTTGCGCTCGAGGCCGCGGCCAAGATCGACGCCGCCCGCGCCGCCGGCGAGGTCTTGCCGCCGCTTGCCGGCGTGCCGCTCGCCATCAAGGACAACATGAACCTCGTGGGCACGCGCACCACCTGCGCCTCCCGCATGCTCGAGAGCTACGAGAGCCCCTACACCGCCACCTGCGTGGAGCGCATGCTCGCCGCGGGGTGCCTCCCCATGGGCAAGGCCAACATGGACGAGTTCGCCTTCGGTTCCTCCACCGAGAGCTCGGCCTTCCACCGCACCAACAACCCCTGGGACACCGAGCGCGTGCCCGGCGGCTCCTCGGGCGGCTCGGCCGCGGCGGTCTCTGCCGGCGAGGTCACGCTCTCGCTCGGCTCCGACACCGGCGGCTCCATCCGCCAACCGGCGTCGCTTTGCGGCGTGGTCGGCATGAAGCCCACCTACGGCGCCGTCTCCCGCTACGGCGTGGTGGCCTTCGGCTCCTCGCTCGACCAGGTCGGTCCCTTCGGCCGCTCGGTCGCTGACGTAGCGCTCGCCATGAACGCGCTCGTTGCCGCCGGTCACGACCCCTACGACTGCACGAGCCAGGACTGCCCGGTAGACTTCCTCGAGCACCTCGAGGATCCCATCGAGGGCAAGCGCGTGGGCATCATCCCGGCCTTCATGGAGGCCGAGGGCCTCACGCCCGAGGTCCGCTCGGCCGTGGAGGCAGCCGCCAAGAAGCTCGAGGAGCAGGGCGCCGAGCTCGTCGAGGTCGACCTGCCGCACCTCGACGCCGCCATCTCGGCCTACTACGTCATCGGCCCCGCCGAGGCGTTCTCCAACCTCGCCCGCTTCGACGGCATCCGCTACGGCTACCAGGAGGAGGGCTGCTCCAACCTCAACGACCAGAGCTCGCGCTCCCGCGCACACGGCTTTGGCGCCGAGGCCAAGCGTCGCCAGCTCCTGGGCGCCTACCTGCTCTCCTCGGGCGTGTACGACAAGTATTACTACGCCGCGCAGAAGGCTCGCACGCTCATCACGCAGGACTACGACGCCGCCTACGAGAAGGTCGACACCATCCTCATGCCGAGCTCGCCGCGCACGGCGTTCAAGTTCGGCGAGATCTCGGACCCCACGCAGATGTATCTCTCCGACATGTACACCATCTCGCTCAACATCTGCGGCAACGGCGGCATCTCGGTGCCGCTCGGCCTGGGCGCGGACTCCGGCCTGCCCGTCTCGGCGCAGCTCGTGGGACCGGCCTTCAAGGACCGCCAGCTGCTGACCTTCGCCCGCGCCGTGGAGCGCGGCTTTGCGCACGAGGACGGCTCGCCCGCGCTCAACGTCGCACACGGCTTTGCCGGGAAGGGAGGTGAGCTCTAATGAAGGAGCTTTCCGAGGTCCTCAAGGACTGGGAGGCCGTCATCGGTCTCGAGATCCACACCGAGCTCACCGCGCTCGACACCAAGATGTTCTGCAACTGCCGCCTCTCGCACGACGACGAGCCTAACGCCAACGTGTGCCCGGTGTGCCTGGGCATGCCCGGCGCCCTGCCGGTGCCCAACAAGCGCGCCATCGAGAGCATCGTGAAGGCGGGCCTCGCCACCAACTGCGAGATCCAGAAGCGCTCGATGTTCTACCGCAAGCACTACTTCTATCCCGACATGGCCAAGAACTTCCAGACCACGCAGGGTCCGGTTGCCTTCTGCATGTACGGCCACCTCGATCTTGAGGTCACGGGTCAGGGTGCCGCTGAGCGCCCGGACTGCGCGTTCGGTGAGGAGCAGGCGGCCTCGCTCGCCTCGGCTTCCGCCAACGCCGAGGGCCTTTCCACCGCCATGAGCTCCACCATGCGCGAGGGCAACCAGCGCGCGGGGCACCTTGCGAGCTACGACGCCTCCAACCTGCAGATGCCCGAGCGCGCCGCGGACGGCTCCTACACCGTGCCCATCCGCATCCTGCGCATCCACATGGAGGAGGACGCCGCCAAGATGGTGCACGTGGGCGGCGCCGAGGGCCGCATCACCGCCGCGGCCGAGAGCCTCGTGGACTACAACCGCTGCGGCACCCCGCTCATCGAGCTCGTGACCGAGCCCGACCTGCGCACGCCCGAGGAGGCGCGCCTGTTCATGGAGAAGCTGCGCCGTATCTTCGTGACGCTCGGCATCTCCGACTGCTCCATGGAGAAGGGCTCCATGCGCTGCGACGGCAACGTGAGCCTGCGCCGCCGCGGCGAGACCAAGCTCGGCACCAAGACCGAGCTCAAGAACCTCAACTCCTTCAAGAGCCTGCACGACGGCCTCGCCTACGAGATCTGCCGCCAGGCCGAGGTGCTCGAGGAGGGCGGCATCATCTACCAGGAGACCCGCCACTGGGAGCCGAGCCGCAAGCGCACCGTGGTGATGCGCGTGAAGGAGACGGCCGACGACTACCGCCTGTTCCCCGACCCGGATCTGGCGCCGTTCGACCTTTCGGACGCCTTTATCGAGGGTTGCCGCGAGCAGACCCCCGAGCTGCCCGACGCCAAGCGTGCCCGCTTTGAGGCCGACTTCGGCATCAAGCGCGCCGACGCTGAGCAGATCGCCGGCGACCCGGCAACGGCCGAGTTCTTTGAGGCCGCGGCCGCGGGGCTTGCGGGCAAGGAGGCCCAGACCGTGGCGAACCTCGTGGTGAACGAGCTTGCGGCGCACCTCAAGGCTGCTGGAACCTCGCTCGAGGATTGCGGCATCGCACCCGCGCAGGTGGCGGCCCTCGCCAAGCTCCTGGCGAGCGACGCCATCTCGAGCAACCAGGCGCACGAGGTGTTCGGCATCATGGCCGAGACGGGGGAGGACCCCAACAAGATCGTGGACGAGCGCGGCATGCGCCAGGTGAGCGACACCGGCGCGCTCGAGCCCATCGTCGACGAGGTGCTCGCCAACTGCCCCGACCAGGCCCAGCAGTACCGCGACGGCAACCAGAAGGTGATCGGCTACCTGGTCGGTCAGTGCATGAAGGCGAGCCGCGGCAAGGGCAATCCCAAGCTCTTCAACAAGCTCCTGGCCGAGAAGCTGAGCTAGAGCAGGTTCCCTCAAGAGCCGTTAGTTTTTCTAGCCACATCTAAACGCGCATAGCAAGAAGCCCGGTTCGGAAACCGATCCGAACCGGGCTTCGTTTTGCCGTCATCTACTGCGCTGCTGCTTTGCAAGGGCAGGCTCCTACCAATCGTTGTTGCATCCGCCCTCGTCGCGCTCCATATCCCTGAAATATTCGCCGCAGTTCTTGCACCAGTAATAGTTGGTGCCGTTTCCAAAGATGACGTTGCCGGGCTGGTAGTAGATGTTTCCGGTTTTGCTGTGGCAGTGGCACTTGGGGCACCTGACGGTGAACGTCTTGTCGGTGTATTGCGGCCACTCGTCCGGACTATCGCAAGGCTGCCAGCCGCCGTTGACCTTGGCCATCTCGTTGTCGGGCAGGACATTCTTGGTTTCGTCGTTCATGACGTTCTTCCTTCTCGTATGTGATGAGCTATGTCGGTGTCGGATTTGAGTCGTTTACCAATCGTTGTTGCTGCCGCCTCCTCCGGTGGTGCCGCTCGAGAACTCTTCGCCGCACTTGCCGCACTTATAGGAGTTGTAGAAGAGCCTGTCCTTGTACAGGATGTTGCGGTTGTTGTCGCACCTGGGGCAGTAGACATCGGTCTTGCCGTAGGCCTCCCATTCTTGCTCTGGCTCTTGCGGGATATAGTAATCGCACCTGCCTCCCGTGGCGTGTTCGATCTGCTTGTCGGTGAGGCGCTTTCTCGTGCTGGCCATTTTCAGCTCCTTGCTCGTGTGGGCTTTCTGTATGGCCCTATGGTGCACGATGCTCAGTCCTGCGCGCGCGGGCCGCACGAAATCGGGGCCTTAACGATTTTTTAATATTGCGATGGGCTGCATGCCATTTAGTGCCGCGTTGAGGTCTCTCTGCTGTTTTGCTTAACGCAATGTGCGTGCCCGCGGTTGTGTTGGGCATTTGCGCGTCTAACTAAAATGTTTCTTCATGTGACGTAATACCAGTCGGTTGTGACAAAGAGGTGTCAATAACGCGCGTTTTGTCCGGGCCGAGTGATACGGTTCAAAAAGGAAAAATAATGGGGGGGGGCAGCTCAAAGCTGAATCTCTGCGGCTCGGGCTGTCCAGAGAAGACGAAAGGGTGCAAACCGTGTATCGGGTTGTGATCGTAGAAGACGACGAGCAGTCGGGATCCGAGCTTACCCGGATGATCGAGGCGTCGCCGTATGCGAGCGAGATCGAGAGCATCACGTTTGTCCATGATGCCGCGGGCGGGTTCGAGGCGATCCATGCGGGCTGCGACATCCTCTTTGTTGCCGTCGTCTTGGGCAGCGAGCGCGCTACCGGCATCGACCTCGTGGACGCTCTCCTTTCAAAGTGCCGCGACATTCAGGTCGTGTACATGTCGAGCCATCTTGAGTACGCCTCCGACCTCTACCGCACCGACCATGCGTGGTTCTTGGCCAAGCCCATCGACCAGGCCAAGCTCGAGGCGGCGCTCGAGCGCGTGTTCGAGAACCTTAAAGAGGGGCGCTGCGCCCCGCTGCTCGTGCGCAACAACGGCTCGCTCGTGCAGGTCGTCCCCGAGCGCATCGTCTACGTGGAGAGCGACCGCCGCAAGGTGCGCATCCACGAGGCCGAACGCGTGGTCGAGACCTACGCCAAGCTCGGCGATATCGAGCACAGCCTGCCGCTGCAGTTCATCCGCTGCCACAAGAGCTTCCTCGTCAACATGGATTGCATCCGCGAGCTGCATAGCAACGAGGTGCTCATGTCTAACGGAGAAAAGGTTCCCGTGAGCCAACGTTGCCGCAAGATGCTGCACGACGCATTCGTCGCTCACGTGGGCAGGCTGCTCTAGGCCGCCTTGGGCTGCCCGCTGCGGGAGGCGCTTTTGGACGAATCTGGGCTTCTTGGCGGCGTGTGGGGAGCGCGTCGATTGCTGCGCAATGAGTGCTGCGCCCGATGTTGCGCGCGCGGCGGCCGGTACGAGTCGAGACCGAAGTTGGGGCGCGGCGGCCGGTGCGCTATTGCTGCGATCGAAGTCATCTGCCTACGGACATCAAGCTAAGGTTTCCGTGGGTCGTATTCGCGCATTGAGCCGTAGGTTCGGCTCAATCTAAAAAAGGGGCGCCGACTCGTGTCGACGCCCCTTGCGGTTCTATGTGCTGCGGTTCCGCTGTTTGCCCTAGAGCTGCTCCACAGCTGCGGCGATCGCGTTGGCCTGGGCAAGCTGGTCCGAGACGGACTCGGTCGAGCTCTCGACGGCGGCGAGGCTGCGGTAGAGCCAGGCGTTGATGTTCTGGTGCAGGCCGCCCTTGGGCTTGAGCGCGCGGGCGACGTTCTCGATGTGCTCAAAGAGCTGCTCGCGGCTGCCCGAAAGGTCCGAGAGGTCGGCGGCCTCGTGCGCGGGGACGTTGCGGTGCTCGCTCACGTGCTGGATGAACTCCTTGACCGAGGCGACCTTCTCGGCGAGAACGTCCTCGGGAAGATCCGACTCGAGCGCGGCGAGGCCGTCGATGACGACGGCGGCGGGGTGCCCACAGGGGATGAAGTCCTCGATCTCGTTCATGGCCTGCGTGATGGTTCCGCCAAGGCCGACGAGGGCGCCGGCGAGCTGGATGTTGGCTGTTTTCATGTTGCACGTTCCAATCTGTAGGTGAGCGTTGAAAACGTTTTCGCTCAGTTTAGCGAGCGGCCTATGCAGTGCAAGCGCGAGCAGGGGGTGTTCACAGTTTTGCTAGCAAGAACCAACGAAATCTCAATATCTGTTCGGTAAATCAAGGCGTTTTATCGGCAAAGGGCGTGCTTTGGTGGGCGAAATGCGGATAGGGGGCGGTGCGGCAGGCTGATTCCCAAAGTCAGCCGATTGCTTTGAGACCGTAGGGGATTCCCACACCTATCCGAACACATTGAGACCACCAAAAGAGGCCGTTTCCCGGCGTTTCTCCGTTGTTGAAGTTGTGAATAGGCGTTCGGCTGACTTTAAGAATCAAGACGCCTAGCTGAGTATGCCGGGCTGAGAATGCCGCGGTTGCGCCAGCCTGCGGACCTTGGCCAAAGCGGTGCCTATCGTGCTAAAATGCACTTCCGCGCATGGCGCGCGTACTTTGACAGGTCGATGCCGCGGGCATAAGCCCAAGGCGCCGTGACCTCTCGCAAGAGGGGGTGACTGGTTTCGACACGATAGCTCTGAGAGAGGAAGCAAGCCGAGGTCTCCTCGCCTCGTTAAACAGGGGTATCGTCAAATTGAATTGACAACAACTCTTCTTATGAGCCCCAGCTGGCTCTCGCTGCTTAATTTATAGCAAGCGCGTCGACCCGATGATTTCCCCGACATCGGCGAGACGTCATTTTAGGGGAATGCTCCCGCGCACGTAATCGGTATGGTGCGGGCTAAGACCGAACCGGTTGGGACGCCGCGAGCGTGTCGTTGCGCGCAACGCGTCCGAGATCAAACCAACGACTGAGCTTGGAGATGCCGATCAGGGGGCTTTCGTGGACCGGAGTTCGATTCTCCGCACCTCCACCAAAAGCGGAACGATCGAACTCTTCCTGCCGAGGGAGAGGTTGGTCGTGAGATATAAGGGCGTCCTCGCTTAGCGGGGGCGCCCTTTTGCGTTATAGACGTTCTGAGGGCTTTGAGAAGGCCTAGAAGGCGCGATAGGGCTCGGGAAGCCCTCTCAGGTACCCGGGAAAGCCTAATCGGGCTAAATAGCACGTGCGAAGCAGGCGCAAATCGAGTCTGCCGCGTCTGCGGCCGGTATATGCCCGACGGCAACGGCATCCATATCGACCATATCGTGCCGGTGTCCAAGGGCGGCAAGACGGTGCCGTCGAACCTGCAAGTGCTTTGCGCGAAGTGCAACCTCGGCAAACAGCCAAGGATATAAATTGGGATTAATTCAGCAAATACTCCAGGCTGTTTTCACGCAAGAATCGTTTGAGTAGCTCTATCGAGGCGTTATCGCTGCGCAACGCAATCACGGCAGCGTTGCAAGGATGGCTTTCAAGAACCTCTCCTCCAGCTCCCAAAGCCTCGCAAGACAGGCGATTCGCGGATATTTCAACCAGACCCTTTTCACCCATGCGTATCGAAGGTACGTCTGACAGGGACGCCGTATACCGCTGATCGGCATAACTCCCATCCTTCATTAATTTTGTCCGAGGCATCAATAGGCTCAGATTTCCATCCGCGCAAGAAACATCCAATTGGACGCGCTTAATTTTTGTTGGATTCCTCGACCTTCTGGAAGCCTCAAAAAAGAACGCTATGGGAATAAGCAAAATCGCTAGGTACAATCTCCCGACAATCATCCCCGCAACAAGGGCAATCGCAAAAAGCACAACCAAGAGAGTGAACAGCACCGCGAGGCCGACTCTTGGCTTCACGCTCACTTCTATATTTGCTGACATTTGTACATTCGCCATAGCTGAATCATGCCTCAAAGATTCTTGTCGAGATTCAATGCACGCTCGAATGTCTGCGCTGCAAGCTCATATCGACCCGCAGCCATCAATTCCGTGCCTTACTGAATCAGATCTTCAATTTCTTCCATAACGCACGCCTTATCCATTCGGTAAGAGCTTATAGCTTTAAAGCCTCTATCAGGCTCGGTTTCCAATAGTCAGAAATCTCAAAAGGCTTTTC
>CAVDTO010000088.1:0-7900 GCA_963611895.1 bacterium | reverse complement strand
CCTCTACTTATCGTTGACGCTTGGGACGCGGACGGGCGGCGGCTGAGGATGGGCTTGGGCGTGCGGGCGATCGGCACCCATGCGTCCGACGCTCGGAGCGCGGAGGCCTGTTTCGGGCCGGCTCGCTCGCTGTTGCTTTTTGGGACGCGTCCCGCGTCTGGCGTGCGGGCGTGCGGACGAGCGGCGCCCTGTGCGCCCGACACCCCATACGCCCGGCGCTCGCGTTCACCTCAAAAGAAAAGGCGGGGAGAGCCGATGCCCTCCCCGCCTTCCGGAACGTCTTCGGGTGGTGCGCTGCCCCGCGCGCCCGCCGTGCCGCCTAGTAGGCCGCCACGGTAAAGCTGCGCTCGTCCACGGCGCCCGGCGCGAGGATGGTGATGTTCGCCTTGTGCTCGAACACGTCGTCCTCCGTGTCGGCCGTGGTGTGGCCGGTCCAGGGCTCGAGCGCGATGAACGGCGCGTCGTTTGCGGCCGACCACACGCCGATGTACTTGAAGTCGGCAAAGTCGATCCTAATGCCGTGGCCGCTCTTGGTGCCCTCGAGCTTGAGCGTGCCGCCCGGCACGTCGGTGAGCATGATGGCGTCGTTCGCAAAGCTCTCGTGCGTGAGCGCGATCGTGTCGGAATCCACCGGCGCCTCGTAGGCACCCTCGTAGGTCATGAGGCCGTCCTCGCAGATGACGGGGACCTTGCAGGTCCAGGCCTCGGTGAACTTGAGCGCGTAGTCCTCAAAGGCCTCGCCATCGCAGCCCGGCACGGGCACGTTGAAGGCGGGATGGCCGCCCACGGAGAACGGCAGGTCAACGCTGCCGGTATTCGTCACCTTGAACGTGGTGGTGAGCGCGCCGTCCTCGGAGAGGCTGTAGACCATGTTGAGCTTGAAGTCGTACGGGTAGGCCGCGCGGGTCTCGTCGTCGCTCACGAGCTCAAAGGTCGCGGTCGCGCCGTCGTCGCTCACGCCCACGAGCTTGTGCTCATGGATGCGCGCCACGCCGTGGCGGCTCATGGTGCACTCGCCGGCAGCGCTCGTGGCGTGGTTGTTGCGGATGGAGCCCACGATGGGGAAGAGGATCGGCGCGTGCTTGCCCCAGAACGCGGGGTCGGCCTGCCAGAGGTATTCCTTGCCGTCAACGATGTAGCTCGTGAGCTGTGCGCCCATGGAGTCGATGGTGGCTTGGGCGGTTCCGGCCTTGATGGTTGTGCTGGGCATGCGCGTGGTCCTTTCGCGAGGTGAGGGGGTTCGTGCGCGCGGCAGCTCCGGCCGCGCGGCAGACTGCCCCCACTATACCCGCATGGCGCGTGCGAGTTGCGGCTACATGCACGGGCGGCGGGGTCGGCCGGCCGAGGGGCGGAGCGACGCGGGCGAGGGGCGGGCGGCAGGCGGGCGAAGAGCGGGGTGGGGAGCGCACCATTCGGGCGCCGTAAGCTCGCGGCGGGGGCGAGATGCCGGCGGTTTGGCTGATTCTCCTAGCTTTTGCCTTGCTCCCATACGTTCTGCCGATCGCCAAACTTCGCCCCGACCCCATTTGCGCCGCGCCGCCCGCTCTGCTCCGCCCGCATGGCGCGTGCCCCCTACATGTCGCGCGCGTTAAATCCGCTGTTGCGGGCTTTATGCACGCGCGCGGGCGCTATCGTGTTGCAGCACCATGCAAGCATTCACAAGGGAGGAAGGTTTATGCATCTCCCCGAACACGAGGCGCGCGCCGCGTTCCCGCCCGTGAGCCGCCGCATCTTCTTGGGCGCGGGGCTCTCTGCAAGCGCGGGCGCCATCGCTACGGCGCTCTCGGGCTGCCAGCGCCCCTCAACCCTCAAGGTCGAGCAGGTCAGCACCGGCTCCGGCCGCGAGGACCTCTCCGACCAGGTCATCAACAAAGACAAGATCCGCGTCGGCATGGAGGCCGCCTACGCGCCGTACAACTGGCAGGTATCCGAGCCCACGCAGTACACCATCCCCATCGACAACGTGAGCGGCGCCTACGCCGACGGCTACGACGTGCAGATCGCCAAGATCGTCTGCTCGGCGCTCGGCGGCCAGCCCGTCGCCGTCAAGCAGAGCTTCTCGGGCCTCATCGATTCGCTCAACAACGGCCAGATCGACCTGATCATCGCCGGCATGTCGGCTACGCCCGAGCGCGCCGAGTCGGTCGACTTCTCGCGCGACTACTTCGTGGGCTACTTCGGCCTGTTCGTCAAAGAGGGCTCCAAGTACGCGAGCGCCACCAAGCTCTCCGACTTCTCGGGCGCCACGGTGCTCGGCCAAAAGGACACCATGCTCGACTCCGTCATCGACGAGATCCCGGGCGTCATCCACAAGAGCCCGGTCGACTCGGTGCCCACGGTGTTCTCCAACCTGCTGCAGGGCACGGTCGACGCCGTGACCTACAACACCGAGAATGAGAAGGGCTACATGCAGCAGAATCCCGGCATCGTGCCGGTGCAGTTCGCCGAGGGCGAGGGCTTTAAAGAAGAGGTCTCGTGCAACATCGGCATGCGCAAGGGGTCCAAGAAGCTGCTCAAGATCGTGAACAAGACGCTCAAGGGCATCAGCAAGGAGGAGCGCGACCAGATCTGGGACGCGTGCCTCGAGCGGCAGCCGTCTTAGGGGAGGGCGAAGATGAAGACTCTCGATCGAGCGGCCGCATTCGTGCGCGCCGACCATCGCTACGTATTCCTGGGAACGAGCGTCATTGCGGCCGCAGGGCTGGCCCTCTCGCAGAGAAACCCCACGCCCGGGAGCTTCTTGGCGCCCACGGGCGTGTTCCAAGACGTGCTCTGGGTGCTGCTCTGGGCCTGGATCGCGGTCTCGGCGGCCGCGCTCGCAACCAAGCTCATGCACTGGAACGACTACCGCGAGGCCTCGCCCTTCGCCTCGGAGCGCGCACGCGGCCCCGAGCGCATCGCGAGCTACGTTGTGGTGCTCGTCACCGCGATCTTCTTTGCCGACCGCGGCATCGTGGCGCTCGCCGACCTCGTGCAGGTGAGCGTTGCCTCCACCTCCAACCCCTCGGCCTTCTTGCCGAGCCTCGTGTACATGACCTACCAGAGCCGCGAGTTCTTCGTGCGCGGCATCGAGATCACCATCGGCCTGGCGGTGCTCGGCACCGTGATCGCGTTCTTCTTGGCGCTCGTCATGGTGTTCCTGCGCATCCAGAAGAACGACCGCGTGGACAACGACCTGCGCCGATTCTTCAAGTCGATCGGCCGCGGCTTTGCCTACCTGTACTCCACCGTGGTGCGCGGCACGCCCATGATGGTGCAGGGCCTGCTCATCTACTATGCGGGCTTTGCCGTGCTGCGCGGCTTTGGCCTGGGCACCACCGAGGCCAACAAGGTCTGGAGCACGTTCACCGCGGGCCTCGTGACCATCTCGCTCAACTCCACCGCCTACATGATGGAGGTGCTGCGCGGCGGCATCGAGGCGGTCGACTCCGGCCAGATGGAGGCGGCGCGCTCGCTCGGCCTCTCGCAGTGGCAGGCCATGCGCAAGGTCGTGTTCCCGCAGGGCGTCAAGAACGCCATCCCGGCGCTCACCAACGAGCTCGTCATCAACATCAAGGACAGCTCGGTGCTCTCGGTCATCGGCGTGTTCGACCTCATGTACGCAACCACCACCGTCGCCGGCGTGTACTACCGCCAGATGGAGGTCTACTGCGTGGCGCTTGTGGTGTACCTGGTGCTCACGCTCGTGGCAAACCGCCTGCTCGAGCGCTTTGGCCGCAGGCTCGGCGCCGAACCCTCGGCCCTGCCCAGCTCGAACTAGGAGTGAACGATGCAAAAAGATCCGCTTATTCGCGTTGAGGGCCTGCACAAGAGCTTCGGCTCGCTCGAGGTCCTCAAGGGCATCGACCTGGCCGTTCGCCCGGGCGAGGTCGTCACGATCATCGGTGCCTCGGGCTCGGGCAAGTCGACGCTCCTGCGCTGCCTCAACCTGCTCGAGACCCCCGACGCGGGCCACGTGTGGTTCCACGACGCCGACCTCACGGCCGAGCGCTGCAACGTCAACGAGCTGCGCGAGAAGATCGGCATGGTGTTCCAGGGCTTCAACCTGTTCAACAACATGAACGTGCTCGAGAACTGCGTGCTCGCGCCCGTCACGCTCAAAAAGTGCTCGCGCGCCGAGGCCGAGGAGCGCGCGCTCGCGCACCTCAAGAGCGTGGGCCTCGCCGACTTTGCACACGCCGCGGTGGGGCGCCTCTCGGGCGGCCAGAAGCAGCGCGTGGCGATCGCCCGCGCGCTTTGCATGGAGCCCGAGATCATGCTCTTTGACGAGCCGACCTCGGCGCTCGACCCCGAGATCGTGGGCGAGGTGCTCGAGGTCATGCGCAAGCTCGCGGCCGAGGGCATGACCATGGTGGTCGTGACGCACGAGATGTCGTTCGCGCGCAACGTGAGCGACCGCGTGGTGTTCATGGACCAGGGCGTCGTGCTCGAGGACGCCGCGCCCGAGGAGCTGTTCGGCGCGCCCAAGCACCAGCGCACGCGCGAGTTCCTGAGCCGCTACCTGAGCGACTAGCGGGTTGGGGTGCACGCGCCCCGCGCCCGCCGCTACAATGGCTGCGGCCGCATGCACCCTAGCTTCGGAGGAACCGGCGATGCCCGAGCTCGAACACGCCACAACCAAGACCCGCACGCCAGATGATCGCGCCTGCGACATCTGGCGCTTCTTTGCGCACGAGGG
Source organism: bacterium (assembly GCA_963611895.1). GTDB lineage: Bacteria > Actinomycetota > Coriobacteriia > Coriobacteriales > Coriobacteriaceae > Collinsella. Next base: position 3,222 of record CAVDTO010000088.1, on the reverse strand, counting down.
CGACTACGCCGACCTCAACGAGCCCGAGGCCTGCGCGCGCATGGGCCGCGTGCTCGCGTTCCCCACGCTGAGCTGCATGGACGACTCGGCCGTGGATTGGGGCCCGTTTGATGAGCTTTGCGCATACCTGCGCGAGGCCTGGCCGCGCACGTTCGCGGCGGGCGAGGTGGAGCTCATCGGCCACTCGCTGCTCATCACGCTGCCGGGCGTCGACCCCGCGCTCAAGCCCGTCATGTTCATGGGCCACATGGATGTGGTGCCCGTGGTGCCGGGCACGGAGGCCGACTGGACGCATGATGCGTTCTCGGGCCACGTGGACGACACGTTCGTGTGGGGCCGCGGCGCCATCGATATGAAGTGCCAGGTGGCAGGCGAGCTCGAGGCCGTTGAGTACGCGCTCGCGCACGGCTGGCGGCTGAAGCGCACGCTCATCTTGGCGTTCGGGCAAGACGAGGAGACCAACCAGTTCGGCGCGCGCGGCCTTGCACGCGAGCTCGAGCGGCGCGGCGTTGAGTTGGAGTTCTTGGTGGACGAGGGCGACTACCGCATCGTGAACGGGCGCGAGTACGGGCTTGCCGGCGGCTGGCTCATGCACGCCGACCTGGCCGAGAAGGGCTATGCCGACATCGTGCTGCGCGTGCGGAGCCAGGGTGGTCATTCGTCGAATCCGTTCGGCGGCACCTCGCTCGAGAAGCTCGCCCGCGCGATCGCGACTATCTGCGATGTGGACTGGGATGCGCGTATAACGCCGCTCACGGCCGCCACGCTCGAGGCGCTCGGTCTTGCGAGCGCGGCCGAGGTCGCGGCGCACGAGGGCGAGTTGCTTGAGCGCTGCCTCGCCGACATGCGCCTCATGCCCCTGGTGACCACCACCTGCGCGCCCACGCAGATCGAGGGCGGGAGCTCCGGCGCCAACGTGATGCCGCAGGACATGTGGGCGAACGTCAACTTCCGCATGCTTGCGGGGACTTCGGTGGCAGACGTGCTCGCAACCTGCCGCGCGGCGCTCGATGCCGCGGGGCTCTCCGACGTTGAGGCCGAGGTGGGGCCGGGCAGTTCCGAGCCGAGCCCCGACCCGCGCATCGGCGGCCCGGGGCTGAGCCTGCTCGCCCGCGTGGCCGAGCGCTACTTTAGGGCACCGGCGGGGGAGTGCGAAGAAGGTGCGGAGTCACAGGCCGGAGAGACTGATGGGCTGAGCTCTCCTGCGGGAAACGCGGGCTGCGCGAGTTCGCGCCCTTGCGAGAAGACGGGTGCCGCCGGCTCGCATGCGCCGGCTGCGGCCGCGCGCGATTGCGACCGCGAGCCGGTGCGCGTGGTGCCCTCCACGGCGATCGGCGCCACCGACGCGGCCAACTACGCGGGCGTCTGCCCCGAGTGCCTGCGGTTCTCGGCCTTTGTGGTCACCGACGAGGAGTGCGACCGCGGGGTCCACGGCACGAACGAGCGCATCACGCGCCGGGCCTACCTGCAGGGCGTGCGGTTCTTCATCCGCCTCCTGCACGAGGCCTGCGTGGCGTAGGCACGGTCTTCAACTGCGCAAGAAAAGGGCGCGGGCAGGCTGGTGTTCCAGCTTGCCCGCGCCCTTGCGCGTTCTGGTTGGTGCGGCCCATGCGACCGGCGTGCCGGCGCTGTTGGCCTTACAGCTGGCGCGGCCCTGCCGCCAGCCCTGCGGCCCCGCCTTACTCCGACCCGGCGCTCTTCAGGTTCGCGACGTTCTGGGTCTCGACGCTGTTGAGCTCCTGCGCGTCGCGGCCGTTCGTGCCCTCCTCGGCGCTGTAGGTCTGGTGGTACCAGCTCTGCGACTGAAAATAGTTGCGGATCCAGTCGGTGTTGAAGCCGCGGCCGTGGCGCGCGTAGATCTCGTTCTTGGCGAGCGTGAGCTGGCTGCGGCTGAGGCCCATCGAGGTGAGCTCGCTCACGGAGTACACGCGCGTGCTCGACTCGGGCAGGATGTAGCCGCTCGAGCTGCTCGTGGACGTGTTGGTGCTGGTGGCCGCGCCGGTGTTGGTGCTCGTGGTGGTGCCCGCGGTGCCGTTGTTGTTGACGGTCACGTTGACGTTGGTCGTCTTGGAGGCGTCATCGGTAGCGGCGTTGGCGTCGGTGCTCTCGGTCGTTGCGGCCGACTCGCTCTCGGTGGTCTCCTTGGCCTTCTCGGCCTTTGCCTTGGCCGCCTTCTTCTTTTTGGCCTTCTTGGCGGCCGTGGCCTGGGTGGCGGTGTCCGCGGCGCTGTTCGACGACGTGCCGTTGGCCGGCAGCACGAAGATGCAGACCGCGAGGGTGGCGGCAACGGCGGCCGCGCAGCATCCGCCCGCGATGGCGGCGATCTTGCCGCCGCTCATGCCCTTCTTCTGCGGCGCGGGGGCAGCGTCGGCCGTGGCGGCCTGCGCGGGTGCGGGAGCGGTCTGCGCGGGTGCAGTTGCGGCGGGGGCAGGTGCGCTTGCGACCGCGGGCTGCGAGATCGTGGCGTCCGCGTCGCTTGCGGGTATCGGCGCGCCGCAGCGCACGCAGAACTTGGTTGAGCCTTCGAGCGGGCTTCCGCAGGTGGGGCAGAACTTGGGCATGGTGGGGTTCCTTTCGTATGCGTGAGGATCGCGGCGAGGTTGCGCTCGGCCGCCGGGCATGCCGCTCTTAGAACAGGACGTTGGCGTCTCCGACGCGCGCTGCGCCCATGGGGAGGCTGGCGTCGCTCGGCCACCAGAGGTCGGAGCAGGCCACGGTCACGTGCTTGCCGTTGTAACCGCTCCACAGGTTGGCCACGCGCTCGCGTTTGTCGTTATCGAGTGAGAGGCGCGACGCAGAGCGCGTGCTCGAGCCCTGGCCGTCTCCGTTGTGGGCGGTCACGCTCTGGCCGCCGTCGAGCTCGAGGATGATGTAGGGGGTGCTGTCGTTGCCACCCATCGAGGAGAGGGCGGTTGCGTCATCGCCGCCGTAGTAGCTGGCGAGGTCGTTGCCGCTGTTGAACACGCGGACGGTCCCCGTGTACACGCTCAGGCCCTGGGCCTGAGCGTCGGCGATCTTCTGCTGCTGATCCTGCTGCTGTTGGGCCTCCTGCGCGGCCTGTTCGGCTGCGGCCTGCTCCTCGGCAGCCTTCTGCTCCTCTGCCGCCTTGGCCTCTGCCGCCGCCTGCTCCTCGGCCGCTTTCTTCTCCTCGGCAGCTTTCTTTGCGGCGGCCTTCTCCGCCTTGGTCTGCTTGCTCTCGGAGCTCTTCTCGCTGGCCGACTT
>CAVDTO010000087.1:0-7919 GCA_963611895.1 bacterium | reverse complement strand
ATGGGAGGCGGGCAGATATAAATTTCTATGGCGCGCATGCCCTTTCCCGTCTGACCACAAAAAACGGCGCGTCCTGCTTTTTGCAGGTCGCGCCGTGCGCAACTTCTATTGGGGTGTTGCCCGGTCACTTTAGGGGCAAAAGTCCAAAGGTCTAAAACCAAAGGTTTAAACCCTAGTCCAAAGGCCTAAGCCCTAAGCAACCCGGGGCCGTCGCGGCGATTACTCGCCGGCGAGCTTGCGGAGCTGCTTGTGCACCTCGATGAGCTCGGTGGCCATCACGCGGATGGTCTCGGTGCCGGCCATCTGGTCCTCTGCGTGGAGCAGGATCAGCGGGGCCGCGCCGTCGCGCTCGCCGTTGGCCTCCTTTTGCAGGAGCTTCATGTGCACGTCGTGACCGCCGTTGTAGGCCTCGTCGCCCTGCTTGATGAGGTCGTCGGCCGCCTCGTAGTCGCCGGCCTTAGCCTTCTGGACCGCCTCGATGAAGCAGCTCTTGGCCGTGCCGACGTAGCCGATGATCTCAAAGCAGGTCATCTGGAGCTCGGTGGCGTCTTCCATCGTTCCCCCTAGCCGATCGTCTTGAGCGCGAAGTCGATGATGCCGGCGGCGTTCATGCGGCCGTAGTCGACCATCGGGATGACCTCCACGGGAATGCGGCCGGCCACCTCCTTCTCGAAGTCGCCCTTGGTGTAGCCGATCTGCGGGCCAAGGAGAATGATGTCGGCCTCGCCGGTGTGGTCGTGGGCCTCGTTGAGCGGGCGCGCCTCGACCTCGACGTCGATACCGCGGCTGGCGACCTCGGCCTGCATCTTCTGCACGAGCAGGCTCGTGGACATACCGGCGTTGCAGCACAGCATGATCTTCTTCATGGTGAACCTCCTAAAACGCGGCCCTCTGGTTCGGGGCCCATTTACCTAACCGGATACCCCAACGGGCACCGGAATAACTGACAGGAACGGGGCAGCCCGCCGCTGATGCGGGCTGCCCTGCAGGAATAGGGAGCGAGCTTACTCGGCGTCGGCGGCGAGCTCGGCCTGCTTGGCCATCGTGCGCTCGGAGATGCGCATGAAGGGCAGGTAGATAGCCATACCGAGGGCGATCTCGATGACCTGCCACACAGCGGCGCGCCAATCGAAGCCCGTGGCGAGGAGCGCGGAGATCACGGGAGGCGTGGTCCAGGGCACCTGGGCGATGCAGGGGCTGATGATGCCGGCGCAGGTGAGGCCGTAGGTGATGCCGATGAACAGATCGGGGACGAGCACGAACGGAATCATGAGCGGAAGGTTGTAGACGATCGGGTAACCGTAGATGACCGGCTCGTTGATGTTGAAGAGGCCCGGAAGGATGGCCATCTTGGCAACGGTCTTGCTGGTCTTGTTCTTGGAGAACACGAAGGTGTCGAGCAGGAGCATGAAGGTGCAGCCCGAGCCGCCCATGAGGGCGAAGCTGTTGACGATCTGCATGTTCATGTAGTGGTCGGCAGGGATGGTGCCGCCGGCGGCGTAGGTGGCCATGTTGTCGACGATCAGCATGGTGAGGATCGGCTCGACGGTAGCGCCCGAGATGGTGGACTGGTGGATACCGACGCAGAACAGGAGGTTAGCGAGGGTGTAGATGAAGATGACAGCCCACGGACCGGCGTTCATGATGCCCTTGAGCGGGGTGGCGATGAACGTGGAGATGATGGTCAGCAGGTCGGTGCCGGCGCACACGGAGAGGAGCGCGGAGGCGAGGCCGAAGACCGAGAGGGCGAGCAGCATCGGGATCATGGTGTTGAAGGAGTTGGAGACCGCGGGGGGCACGCCCTCACCGAGGTTGACCTTGAGCTTCTCAACGCCGGAGATCTTGATGAACAGGGTGACGGCGAGCAGGCCGATGATGATCGCGCCGAACAGGCCGTTGGTGCCCGTGTTGGTGGTCGAGAGCACGCCGGTGACGGCCGCGGTGGTCACCTTGCTGGTGATCAGCGGGCTCGTGGAGGCGAGGCTCGCGGTGACGGTCTGCGGCATCATGATGACCAGCGACGAGATGCCCACGACGACGCACGCAAGCGGGTTGTCGAAGCGCTCGTTCTTGGCCAGGCAGTAGCCGATGAGGCCCGCGAGGATCAGGGCCGACACGTTGAGCGTGCCGAGCGTAAGAGCCGAGCCCCAGGTCTGAAGGTTGGCGAGGAGGTCAGCGTTCGGGCTGAATCCCGTGTCACCCCAGATGTAACCGAAAATGACGTTGTTCACCAGGACGGCGATACCCGCAAGAATGTAAAGCGGTGTAATCGTCGCGAAGGCGTCGCGCAGCGAGCGCAGGTGGACCTGGTTGCCCACCTTTGCAGACACCGCGGCAAATTTGTCGAGGAACGCCTGCCCCTTTTCGTTGGCCATGATATCTCCCATCTGTCGAATCTGGCCCTTATCCTTTGCACGACCGGCTTCCTTCCATCCATCGCCGGTCAGATGTGCCTAATTGAGTGGCCGTTGTCGCACGGCCGAGCGGGTGGCCGCGGGTGCGGCCGGCCGCTTACTCCACGACGTGCGTGGTGGCGACGCGCTTGAGCCAGTCGGCCGACTCCTTGGGACGGCGCTTGTAGCCGTCCATGAGGTCGACCTCCACGAAGCCGTAGCGGTTCTTGAACGCGTTGTTCCACGACCAGTTGTCGATGAGGCCCCAGTAGTGGTAGCCGCGGCACTTGGCGCCGTCGTTGATGGCGCGGGCGACGGCGGCGAGGTGGTCGCGCACGAAGTCGACGCGGTAGGGGTCGACGACGCGGCCCTCCTCGTCGCGGTGCTTGTACTCGTCCATGATGCCGATGCCGCTCTCGGAGACGAACCACTCCAGGTCGGGGTAGTTCTTAGCGCAGTCCATGCCGAAGTCGTAGAGGCCCTGCGGGTAGATCTCCCAGCCGCGGCTCTCGTTCATGACGGCGTCGGGCCACACGTACTCGTCGGCGAAGTGCGGCAGACCGTACTCGTCGACCTTGTTCTTAGGCGCCTGGACGCGCGTGGGGTGGTAGTAGTTGCAGCCGAGCCAGTCGACGACGCCTTCTTTAAGGATCTCGGCGTCGCCGGCGCGGACGGGCAGGTGCACGCCACCCTCGGCGAGAGAGTCGAGCACGTCTTGCGGCAGCTCGCCCTTGGTGATGAGGTCGAGCCACCAGCGGTTGTTGATGCCGCTCGTCATGCGCACGGCCTCGAGGTCCTCGGCGCTCGGGTTCTCCTTGGTGTAGGTGGGGGTGAAGCAGTTGATCATGCCGATCTTGGCGTCGGCGCGAACGGTGCCCTCGGCCTGCGCGGCGCGGAAGTTGGCCACGGCCAGGGAGTGCGAGAGCGAGATGTGGTACTGCACGGTGCGGGCGCGGCCGAAGTCGTGCAGCTTGGGGTACCACACGCCCTCCTGGTAGCGCTGCTCGGGCTCCACGATCGGCTCGTTGAAGGTGAACCAGTACTTGATTTCCTGGCCGAACTCGTGGAAGGCCACGTCGGCGTAGTGTGCGTAGGCCTCAACGACCTCGCGGCTCTCCCAGCCGCCGCGGCGGAAGAGGTAAGTGGGCATGTCGAAGTGATAGAGGTTCACGAACACCTCGAGGCCGGCCTCGGCGGAGGCGCGGAAGAGCTCGTGGTACCAAGCGGCGCCCTCGGGGTTGAGCTTGCCGTTCTCGTCGAGCAGGCGGCTCCACTGGATCGAGGTGCGGAAGGAATCGAGGCCGAGCGACTTGAGCAGGGCGAGATCCTCCTTGTACTTGGACATGAAGTCGTTGCCGCCGTAGGAGCCCACGCGGTTGTAGAACTCGCCGAGGCTCTCCATCGACCAGGTGTCCCAGAGGTTCTCGAGCTTGCCGCCCTGGTTCCACTGACCCTCGGTCTGCGGGCCCGACATGGCCGCGCCAAAGAAGAAGTCGTCGGGCAGCTTGTATTGCTCCATGTTGCAGATGTCCTCTCAGGTAATTAGTACGTTATCAAGCCGGGTAGCTCGCGTTGCGTAGCTTATGTGTCCCGCTTGTCGTTTGCAAGTATAGCGCTATGCTTTTAGCTGTAAAGCGTTTTCCGCTTACCGCCGTATTGATACCGTTCACCGGATTAGGCATTCCAATTCGCGCGGGGGTATACTTTGCACGGACTTTTTTATTAGGGGAGGTCGCATGATTCCAAAGTACGAATCCATAGCCGATGATTTGCGTCGCAGTATCGAGAACGGCGACCTCAAGTGCGGTGAAAAGCTCCCCACCGTCGTTGAGCTCTGCAACCTCTACGGGGTGAGCAAGATCACCATTAAGCGCGCGCTCGAGCAGCTCACCGAGCTCGGGTTCGTGACGAGCCGCCGTGGATCGGGCACCTACGTCAAAGAGACGGTCGCGCAGAACCAGAACCTCTACCTGCTCGCCAAGTCCGACCGCGCCATGGGCTTCACGCGCGAGCATATCGACCGGCCCGTAAGCTCGGTGGTCTACGCGTTCGACATCCTGGTGCCGCCCGCAGAGATCGCCGACAAGCTCAACATGGATCACGACGACTTCGCCTACTACGTGGAGCGCGTGCGCCTCATCGACGATCTGCCCATCGTCATCGAGTACACCTACATGCCGCTCTACCTGATCCCCGGCCTCAAGAAGAACCATCTCTACGGCAGCATCTACCGGTTCATCCGCGAGGAGGCGGGGCTCAACATCACGAGCTTCCACCGCGTGGTGCGCGCCATCGCCGCAACCGACGAGGAGGCCGAGCGCCTGCAGACCGACCCCGGCGCTCCCCTGCTCGAGCTCGAGCAGACCGGCTTTTTGGACAACGGACAGCCCTTTGAGTACTCCCGGTCGCGCAACGTCGGCGACCGTTACGAGCTCCATAACGTGACCCTCGCGTAAGGCGAGGAGTCGTTGGCAAACGGCCCCTATAGGAAGGATCCCCACATGGCCGAACTCATCAAGCTCAAACCCGTGTTCCACGAGAAGATCTGGGGAGGCCGTCAGCTCGAGACCGTGTTCGGCTACAGCATCCCCGAGGGCGGCATCGGCGAGTGCTGGGCGATCTCGGCGCACCCGAACGGCGACTGCGACATCGACGGCGGCACCTACGGCGGCAAGAAGCTCTCGTGGCTCTGGTCGGAGCACCGCGAGCTGTTCGGCGGCATCGGGGGTGACGTGTTCCCGCTGCTCATCAAGATCCTCGACGCCAAGGACGACCTCTCGATCCAGGTGCACCCCAACGACGCCTACGCGCACGAGCACGAGAACGGCAGCCTCGGCAAGACCGAGTGCTGGTACGTGCTCGACTGCACCGAGGGCGCCACGATTATCGTGGGGCAGCGCGCGCACGACCGCGCCGAGGCCGCGCAGATGATCGAGGAGGGCCGCTGGTCCGACATGCTCAACGAGGTGCCCATCCGCAAGGGCGACTTCTTCCAGATCGACGCGGGCACCGTGCACGCCATCAAGGGCGGCACGCTGATCTTGGAGACGCAGCAGTCGAGCGACGTGACCTACCGACTCTACGACTACGACCGCCCGGGCACCGACGGCAAGCTGCGTCCGCTGCACATTGAGCAGAGCCTCGACTGCATCGACTTCGACGTGCAGGCCCCGGCCGACGGCACCGTGCGCGCGCCCGAGGCGGACGGCGTGACCGAGCTCGAGAGCAACCGCATCTATACCGTGGACCGCATCCGCGTCAACGGGAGCAAGACCCTTGAGCAGCGCTGGCCGTTCGTGTGCCTCTCGGTGATCGAGGGCGCGGGCAGCGTGAACGGCGAGGCCGTGGCCAAGGGCACGCACCTGCTCGTGCCGAGCACGGTCGATGTGCTCGAGCTCGAGGGCAAGATGGAGCTCATCGCCAGCCACGTGTAGACGGGGCGCGAAGGCGACGCCTGCAGACGACCCGCGCAGACGAGCCGATCATCGCAGCGGCCCCCTGCAGACGAGCAGATCTGACATATCGAACGCAACAGAGGCGCGCCCGTGCTCAGCACAGCACGGGCGCGCCTCTTGTTTGCGAGCGGCTACCCAAAGCGCAGGCGAGCACATTTCAGGCGTGCATCGCCCCAGGATGCGACGCTCCTCGGGAGCCGCGCGCACCCCAGGGTTCGAGCGTTACTTCTTGCGCAGGCGGTCGTGCGCGTTCGCTGCGTGGCCTGCGATGGCTCGGACGGTGTTGTGTACGCCGTAGATGCGCAGGTAGACGGCTGCGCACATGAGCGTCACGGCTGCAGCGGTGATGGCCGCCACGCCCGGGCCGCCCGCGAGCGGCAGGTCGTAAAGCGCCTTGTCGCGGACGGTGACGGTGTAGGCAACGTTGTCGTCGGTTGAGGAATCTGCCCAGGCCACGAAGCCCGTCTCGGCGCTCGCATCGATAACGCTCTCGTCTGCGAGCGTGAACGAGGTCACGCCCGTCTCCTCGTCGGTGTCCACGGTGAACGTGAGCGCCACGTCCTGCACCGCCTCGTAGCCCGCGGGGGCCCTGGTCTCGGTGAGGGTGTAGGTGCCCTGGTCGAGGCCCGTAAAGGTGAGGCCGCCGTTGACATCGGTGGTGAGCTTCTTGGCCGTGGCCCACGTTCCCGTGCCGTCGGCCTTGGCGAGCTTGAACTTGGCGCCCGAGACGCCCGCCGCGGTGGCGGCATCTCCGCCGCCGATCTTCTTCACGTTCAGGCCCGCGCCAAAGGTGTTGGTGATGGTCGTGATGCTCGTCTGCGAGCTATCGCCCACGCGCGTGATGACCGGCTGGCCGTTGGAGACCACGGCCTTGTAGACGGTCGAGGCCTCAAAGGAGTAGCCCTTGGGAGCCTTGGTCTCCTTGATGTAGTAGGTGCCCGCCGGGCGCTGCGAGAACGAGACCACGCCGTTCACGCCGGTGGTCACGCTCTCGATCTCCTTGGTGCAGTCGGCATCGGAGTAGAGCGTGAAGGTGGCGCCCGCCAAGGGCTTTCCCGCCTGGCCCTCGCGGTCCATCTTGGTGAACGAGATCTTGCCCTTGACCTCCTCGTTGTTGATCATGAGCAGCACGTGGCTGGCGTAGGTGGTGGTGCCGTCGGTCTCCCACGAGGGCGACTCGTGCGGGTACTTCGCGCGCAGCTCGTCGCCGGAATACGTCGTCGCGTCGGGCATGTCGCCGTCCGTGTAGCATGCGTCCTCGGTAGTCACGGCGTAGTCGGCGTAGCCGTCGTTCTTGTCTGCCGAGGCGTCGTAGGCAACCGAGTCGCTGCTCGTGGGGTCGCCGATCCAGGCCTCGCGCAAGAAGTAGGTGACCGACGTGTTGTTGATGAACAGCGGCAGGTTGCCCCAGCTAAAGGTCCAGTTCCCGGCCGAGGAGAGCTGCACCTCGTTAGAGGCGGCGTTTCCGTTTGCGTCCACGAGCGCGCTGTCGCCGCCCGCGCCCTGTGCGGGTACAATCTCTTCCTTGTCGCCATAGCGGCGCCAGAGTTGCACCGTCACCGGCTTGGGGTCGGTGGTGCCCGCGGCCCACTCCTTCTTGGCCGTCACCGAGGTGTAGGCAACCGAACGGTTGTAGATGTTGAGGATGAACTGGTTGTTGCCCACCTTCGCCCACGTGACCTTGGACGAGCCGCCCTCGGTCGTGACCTTGCCGTCGGCGATGCCCTTCTCGTACGTCATGCTGAACGAGATCGTGTCCGGGCCGTCGTAGCCGACCACGTCGTCCTTGTCCTCGGTAAGCACGTACTTGGCGGTATAGCCGGAGGAATCATCCGGCGCGGCGAGCGAGAGGTAGAACACGCCGTTGGCATCGGTTTTGGCCTGTTTGACCTCCTGGTACTTGCTCGCATCCTTGTTCACAATCGTGGTGTCGGTGGTGTACTCGTTCGTGCCGGTCTTTCGGTAGAGCTTGCTCGCGCCCTCCGTGTTCGTCTGCTTTACGCCGAACCCCACGTTCGCCATGGCGGCACCGGTGGTGTAGTCGTTCTTGAACACGGCGAGCGTGCCCTTG
>CAVDTO010000086.1:0-7920 GCA_963611895.1 bacterium | reverse complement strand
CAACGACGTGAACCCCTTCAAGCTCAAGGACCCGACCGCTCCCGACAAGAACGGCGAGCGCGCCGCGGATGACCCTGATTGGCTTCCGGAACACACGCAGACGCTCATCTACGCCCAGGCGATCCGTCGCGCGCTCGGCCTCGAACCGCGTGCCGCGCTCTACTTCTCAACCAAGGGCAAGGACCCGGCCATGCGCGGCGCCGCCGCCGCCGAGCTCGTGGACGCCGCCTCCGGTGAGGGGCAGATCCCGGGTCTGCGCGAAGGGTTTCCCGCCGAGGGGGGCTCGATGACCTTTGAGGACCTGCTCGATCGCTGCGAGGCGGGAATCGCCGAGCGCATGCGCGCGATGGATGCGGGCGATATCGCGGCGACCGACAAGCCGAGCATGCGCTGCTCGTACAACCACCCGTTCGGATTTACCAGAAGAGAGGCCTAGGCGCCATGGATCTTTCGACCCTCATGCCCCAGCAGCGCGATATCGTGACGACCCTCGACCGGCCGCTCTTCGTCTCGGCCGGTGCCGGCTCGGGCAAGACCTTCACGCTCACGCGCCGCATCCTCTGGGCGCTCTCGCCCGAGTCGGGCCCGTTCGCGGAATCCCTCGACCAGGTGCTCGCTATCACATTCACCAAAGACGCCGCGGCCGAGATCCGCGAGCGCGTGCGCGCGGCGCTCGTGGAGGCCGGCATGGAAGAGGAGGCGCTTGCCGTCGACGACGCGTGGATCTCGACCATCCACGGCATGTGCTCACGCATCCTGCGCGCGCATGCGCTCGAGCTCGGGATCGACCCGGAGTTCGAGGTCGCCGAGGAGCCGGTTGCCGACCGCCTGCGCAACGAAGCCGTTGAGTGGTGTATCGCGCGGCTGCGCGGTCGCGGTGCGAACGCGGACGGCGACGTCGACGGCGACACCGCTGCATATGGGCTCGATCCCGCGGTCTTTGGCGAGCTGCTCGCCTGGTATCCGCTCACGGCCGAGGCCGGGCCCGCGGGCGCGAGCGGGGTCTCGGTCGGCTCGATCGTCGCGCGACTGCTCGAGCTCTCGTGCTCGCTGCCCGACGGCATGGACGGGGTCTCGTTTGCAGGGGGCACCCTCGACCTTTCGTCTCTCATGGATGCCTACCGGCCGCTCCTCGATGTGGGCGGCAAGGGGCCCGAGATCGCCCAGCGCGCGCTCGATGCCGCGGATCGCTTTTTGGAGAGCGGTCAGGCCTGGGGCGACCTGTGCGCCCTTTTGCTTGCGTGCGGGGTCCCGCGCCCGAGCAAGGCGTTCCCCAAGGAGCAGGTGGCGCTCCTCCGCGCCGAGATCGCCGACACGTTCGCGAACGCCGCGCTTGCCTGCGGCGGTGCGGCACTCGACCAGCTCAAGGCGCTCGCTAAGGCCGTGGAGAAACGCTACCGGGCGCTCAAGGCCGAGCGCGCGCTCCTCGACAACGGCGATCTGCTCCGTCTCACTTACGAGGCCCTGCGCGATAACGAGACACTGCGCGCCGACTACGCGAACCGCTTCAAGCTCGTGATGATCGACGAGTTTCAGGACACCGACCAGCAGCAGGTCGACCTCATCTCGTTCCTCACGGGGGAGGGCGGCCGCGCGCTCTGCACGGTGGGCGACGCCCAGCAGTCGATCTACCGGTTCCGCGGGGCCGAGGTCGAGGTCTTCAGGCGCCAGGAGCGCAAGCTCGCCGAGGCCGCGGCTGCGGCCGAAGCGGGGACCGGTGCGGACGGGGCCCCGGATGTCGCTGCGGGCGCCGCTGCGGTCGCGGCCCCCAAGCGTGTTGAGCTGGTGCGGAACTTCCGCAGCCATGCCGAGGTGCTCCGCTACGTGGCCCGCGTGTTCGACGACGCGCAGGGCGGCCTCATGCCGGGCTTCCTCGACCTCGAGGCGCACGAGGGGCGCAAGAGCTCTCTGGTGGCCGAGCATGCCTCGCGCAGCCAGGCCTTTTTGGCGGCGGGCGGCAGCACCGAGGATCGCACGCAGGCCAAGGCTGTGGCGATCGCCGAGCGCTTTGCAGCGCTCGCACGCGAGGGTCAGAGCGCCGGCAGCATGGTCTTGCTGCTGGGCGGGATGACGCGTGCCAACGTGTACGCCGACGCCATCCGCGCCGCGGGGCTCGACTGCGTGATCTCGGGTGGGTCGATCTTCTCGGCCACCGAAGAGGCACGCACAGTGCGCGCCCTGGCCTGCGCCCTCGCGAACCCTGCCGACACCGCGCAGGGTCTCATGCCGCTGCTCGCCTCGCCCGCGTTCGCGCTCGGTGCAGAGGAGTTGCTGTCGCTCTGCACGCGCTTTGACGAGGAGACGGGCGAGACCTTTAGGCGCAACCTCGACCGCGGAATCCTTGCGCGCGAGGACCCGCCGGGCCTCGAGTGCCTGCCGCTCGTCGAGCGCGCCCGCGAGATTCTTAAGCCCGCCTTTGCGCGCGTGGGCGCCGACTCGTTCTCGCAGATCGCGCGCGACGTGGTGAACGAGGCGGGCTGGCTTGTGCGCCTCGAGCGCGCGGGGGCCGAGGGTCGCGCCAAAGCGGCCAACGTGCTCAAGGCGCTCGACGCTCTTGCCGAGGCCGAGGCCCGCGTGGGCAACGCGCCCCGCGCCATCGCGCTCGCCTACGACGGGTTCCTCGAGGGCAAGGAGGCTCCGGGCGCGCTCAACGAGGGCGAGGCCGGCGCCGTGCGCATCATGACCGTGCACTCCTCCAAGGGCCTTGAGTTCCCGGTGGTCGCCGTGGCGGAGTGCTTTGATATCCGTGCGAATTCGTCCAAGTTCCAGGCGCGGCGCAGCGGGCGCACGGTCGAGGCCGTGACCCTGCCCACGCGCTTTGCCGATGCGCGCACCTCGAGCGGCGAGTTCGTGAAGGGCAAAGAGGTCGAGAAACAGTTCAAGAAGTTCTTTACGGCGCAGACCACCCAGCCGGCGTGGCTCGATCCGTCCCTCGTAGACGACGTTTGCGCCACGGGTTCGGCCGCCGAGGCGTACATATCGATGCGCGAGGAGTCGCAGCGCTTCGACCTTGAGGAACGCGCGCGCCTGCTCTACGTTGCCATGACGCGCGCCCGCGAGGTGGTGATCCTCGCGATGGACGCCAAGGTGGGGACCGGCGCGGCGCACGACCTCAAGTTCGACGCGGCACGCGACCTCACGGAGCCCGTGCTGCGCCGCATTCTGCCGGCGGGGCGGACCGAGCTCGACCTGAATGTCGACAGGCTCGTGTTTGACAACGCGCAGAGCGGGGATTTTGAGCTCATCGCGCTCAGCGACTTCGGCTTTGGCGGGGTTTCCTACCGTGCGACGGCCGAGCTGCGCGACGGGAGCCTGCACCGCTTCGATGCGCCGTCGGGCGACGGCGACGCGGGCGTGGCAGCGAGCGGGTGCGAGGGCACGGCTGATGTATCCGCCTGCGTGAGCGGTGACGTAGCCAGTGCGTCCGCCTGTTCCGGCAGGTGCGGGGAAGGTGGTCCGGGAAGCGCGGTCTCCGGCGATGCCGGCGCGGCCGGCGCTGCGACCGGCGACGGCGCCGATGTTCCGGCTGAGGCTGCTACTGGCGGTCGCGCTGCCGGTGCTGCGCTTGGGCCCGCCTCGTCCGAGCTCGACACGTTCCTGATCGTACGGCCGGCACGCCTTAACGCGCGCGCCATGCCGGCCTCTGCGCCCAAGCGCGATTCGTACAGCTATTCGTCCATGGCCCGCGCGCTCCACGAGGAGGAGGACGAGCGCGAGCTCTCCCGCGCGCAGGCGTTCGTCGCTGCAAGCGAGCTGTCCGCGTCGGATGGCGAGGACGGTTCTGTCTCCGCCGCGGATGCTCTGGAGGTGGCCGCGCTCGGCGGAGGCTCCGCCTCGCTCGCAAACGCTACCGGGCACGCCGCCGCGCAGGCCGCGAACGGCTCAGGCACATCGCCCTCGCTCGCTGGCCCGGCCGCGTCGGCAAACACGATCGCTCAGCCGGCGGATGCCGCTCAACCGTCGGTCTCGGCGGCGACCGATGCGGGCGACGCGACTGCCCTTGGCTCGGCCTTCCATGCGGCCGCGCAGTGGCTCATCGAGACCGGCGCCGAGGAGGTGCCGCCCGCTCGTCGCGCCGCCCTCGCGCGCTACTGGCACCTCACGGGGAACCAGGTCGAGCGCCTCGACGCGGCCCTCGATCGCTGGGAGGTCTCCTCGGTCCGCGCAGAGCTCAACGGTTGGCCGCTCGTGCGCGCCGAGGTCCCGTTCTTCTCGCTCGGGCTCGACGACGCAAAGGTCCGCGAGCGGTTCGGCACCTATGCCGAGGGCGCGATCGACGCGCTCGCCACCGACCCGGCCGACCCCTCGCGTGCGCTGGTCATCGACTACAAGACGGGCGGATTTGCCGCGGAGACCCCTGAGGAGCTCCAGCGCAAGCACGCGCTTCAGGCGCGCGTGTACGCCGACGTGCTCCACAAGGCGGGCTTCTGCACCGTGGAGCTCAAGTTCGTGCGCGTGGAGCGCGAGGACGAGCAGGCGCCGGGCGAGCCGCAGGTGGTTTCGTACCGCCTCGAGGCCGGGAGCGGCACCGAGAGCGCTACAATGCCGGCTATGTGATCCGCGCGAAAGGAGCCCCATGCAGATCGTCAAAACCCTCAAGGTCACGCCGGACGAGATCTTCGATGCCATCGAGGCCTCGGTCCTCGATGACTACGAGCGGGCCTGCGGCAAGAGCATCTCCGTCAAGAAGATCAAGGGGCTCAAGTACAGCAAGGTCATGGGCGAGGGCTCGCGCAAGCAGACCAAGATGCGCGTGAAGGTGATGAACTACTGCCGCCCCGAGGTCTACCGGGCGCGGTTCTCGTACGACGACGCCATCGATGAGGTGAGCTACGAGGTCGAGCCGAACGAGGACGGTTTTGCGGTGCTCACCTATACCGAGGAGATGCGGACCACGCGGCCCGTCACGGGGCTCCGCGGCAAGCTTAACCTCGCCATCTACGAGCAGCGCGTCCGCTCCCGCGCGAACAAGACCATCCGGGCGCTCGAGCGCGCCGTGGAACAGGGCCGCCAGGAGCTCAACAACCCGCTTTTGGACGAGCTCAAGGCGGACGAGGCCGATACCCCCTCTTGAGGAGACACCCATGGAAGCCCAATCCAAGAGCATCATGCTCATCAACGACATGTGCGGCTACGGCAAGGTCGCGCTCGCCGCGATGATCCCCATCCTCTCGCGTCTGCGCCACCAAGTGTTCAACTGCCCCACGGCGCTCGTATCGAACACGCTCGACTACGGCACCTTCGACATCCTCGAGACCACCGACTACATGGCGAACGCCATGCGCTGCTGGGACGAGCTCGGCTTTGCGTTCGACGCCGTGGCCACGGGTTTCTTGGTCTCGGAGGAGCAGACGCGCCTCGTGGCGGAGTTCTGCCGCGACCGCCGCGCGCGCGGCGCCAAGATCTTCGTCGACCCCATCATGGGCGACGAGGGCAAGCTCTACAACGGCGTGGAGGCCTCGACCGTCTCGTACATGCGCGCGATGTGCGGCGTGGCTCACGTGGTCGTGCCGAACTTCACCGAGGCACTGTTCCTCACGGGGCTGTTCCCGGAGCGCATCGACGGGGGAGCGCTCACGCGCGACGAGGCCGAGCGCCTCGTGCGCGCCATGGCCGAGCTCGGCGCGGAGTCGGTGGTCATCACGAGCTGCCCTCTGGAGGACGGCTTCGCCACGCTCGTCTACGCCGCGCCCAACGCCGCGCAAGCTGCCGGCGCTGAGGGCACACCCGCCGGCACCGACGCCGCCGCGCCCGCCGAGCGCGTGCTCTCCATCCTGCCCTACGAGGAGGTCCCGGTGCATTTTCCCGGCACGGGCGACATGTTCTCGGCCGTGCTCTTCGGCGGCATGCTCGCCGGCGGCGACCTCGTGGCCTGCACCCAGGTGGCCATGGACTGCGTGCGCAGCATGATCCTCGCGAACGCCGAGAACGAGGACAAGAACAAGGGCATCCCGCTCGAGCTGCATCTCCACGAGGTCGAGCGGCGCGTCTCCGAGGTGCTCGCCTAAGGTGATTGAGCGCTCCCGTGCGCCGCGCGCGCTCTGCGTCCGGCCGCTACGTTAAACTCGTGCGCGTCAGAAAACTAGAGAGTCCGCTGAGCCCGGGCGTGCCGCGCGGCATGCCCCGCAAGATCTGGAGCACATCACCATGGCGTTCGTACACCTGCACAACCACACCGTCTTCTCCATGCTCGACGGCGCCACGCGCATCAAGGACATGGTCGACCGCGCGGTCGAGCTCGGCATGCCCGCCGTGGCCATCACCGACCACGGCTACATGTACGGCGTGCCCGACCTGAGCCTCGCCTGCGACGCCGTGAACCACAGCACGCCCGAGTACAAGACCTGGAGCCATGACAAGGCGTTCCTCGAGAAGGGCCGCCGCGACGAGCTCGAGGAGCCCGATCCCGAGAAGGACCCGGCCGCGCACGCCCAGTACGTCAAGGACATGGCCGGCTGGGACGAGAAGGGCAACATCGACGACCTCAAGCCGCCCATGAAGATCAAGCCGATCTTCGGCTGCGAGGTCTACTTCACCCCCGACGAAACCCTCGCGCGCGACCGCAAACCCGAGCTCTACCACATGATCCTGCTCGCCAAGGACCAGGAGGGATACGTCAACCTCATGCAGACCGTCTCGGAGGCGGCGGTCGACGGCTTCTACTACAAGCCGCGCGTGACCCTCGACAACCTGCGCCGCCACTCCAAGGGCCTCATCTGCACGAGCGCCTGCATCGCCGGCATCATCCCCAAGTGCATCGACCGCGGCGACATGGATGCGGCCGTGCGCTGGGCCGAGACCTTCCGCGACATCTTCGACCCCGGCGACTTCTACATCGAGATCCAGGACCACGGCATCGCCACCGACAGCGGCATCACCGACGAGCAGCTCTCGCATATCCTCATCGACATCGCCAAGCAGATCGGCGTCAAGGTCATCGCCACGAACGACTTCCACTACCTGCGCCGCGAGGACGCGAGCGTGCAGGACGTGATCATGTGCATCGGCATGAACGCCAAAATCGACGACCCCAATCGCCTGCGCATGACGGGCTCGGAGTTCTACATGAAGTCCGAGGAGGAGATGCGCGCGCTGTTCCCGTACTGCCCCGAGGCCTGCGACAACACGCTCGAGATCGCCGACAAGTGCTACGTGGAGCTCGACTGGGACTCCATCATCCTGCCGCGGTTCCCGCTGCTCGACGAGGGCGAGACCCACGAGAGCCAGTTCCGCCGCGAGTGCGAGAAGGGCCTGCGCCAGCACTACGGCGACGACTGGGCCACGCGCGAGATCGGCGGCGTGAACATCAAGGAGCGCTTTGAGTACGAGTACAAGGTCATCTGCGACAAGGGCTTTGCCGCCTACTTCCTGATCGTGGCCGAGTACGTGCAGTGGGCCAAGGACAACGGCATCGGCGTGGGGCCGGGCCGTGGGTCTGCCGCCGGCGCCATCGTGGCCTACGCCATGAACATCACGGCGTTCGACCCGCTCGAGAACGGCCTGATGTTCGAGAGGTTCCTCTCCCCGCAGCGTACCGAGATGCCCGATATCGATATGGACTTCGACGACGAGCGTCGCCTCGAGGTCGTGGAGCACGTGCGCCAGCTCTACGGCCCCGAGAAGGTCACGCACGTCATCACCTACTCCACGATCAAGGCCAAGCAGGCCATCAACGACTCCGCCCGCGTGCTCGACTACCCGGTCTACATGGGCCAGAAGCTCTCGAAGATGGTTCCCGCCGACCCGGGCGTCAAGCTCTCGCAGGTGCTCGAGAAGATCCCCGGCAAGGAGGACATGTACAACCCCGACTTCGTGGAGGCCTACCAGAAGGACGACGACGCGCGCAAGATCATCGACACCGCGCTCTCGATCGAGGGGCTCACGCGCGGCGAGGGCGTGCACGCCTGCGCCGTCCTCATC
>CAVDTO010000085.1:0-7996 GCA_963611895.1 bacterium | reverse complement strand
GCCGGCATCAGTGAACATTCGAACATAGGTCTCGGGCAGATCGTTGCGCTCGCCATAGAGCAGGCCGCCCCCGTGCAGGTAGAAGATGGCGACGTTGCGGTTCCTCGCTTCGAGCGGCCTATAGATCGTCAACAGGTCAGTGAGGTTCACAATGCCCCCTCGTCTTCCTCCTGCGCATCCCCGGTAAGCGTCAGGATTTTATCGCTCAGGAGAATTTGCAGGTAATCGTCAGAGTTTTTGATGTCGATGCCGGTAAGCGCGCGGACCCGTTCGATGCGGTAGCGCACGGTTTTGGGGTGCACGAACAGTTGCTCGGCGGTTTTGGCGTAGTCGAGGCTGTTCGAGCACAGCGCGACAAGCGTCTGAAAGAGGTCGGGATGCGACTTCGCCAGCTTCTTGAGTCGCGGATCGATGAATCGATCCATTTGCGAAAGGTCGTCGGCCATGAGCAGGAGCTTGAAGATCCCCATGTCGTCGAACCGCACGCACCGGTTGCGGTAGCGCTCGCTGCCGAACAGCTTGTAGGCGTCGATGATCTCGGTATTCAGCTTCGGGAACGAATAACGGTCGCTCGTGCTGCTGAGGACAGCAAAATACGAAAAAAGCGGGAGCGCCGAGCACTCGTGCGTTTCCTTGAGCGCGCGCTCGACAGCCGAAAGGTCGAATCTCGTAAGGGGGCTGCGGAAGTTGTGGATGAGGACGATGCGGTCGCTGCTCTGGAAGTAGACGATTCCTGGATACAGCGTGCGCAGCTTTTGAAGGATGTTCTGCTGCACCTCGTCGATTCGGTCAGAATCGGTGGGGTCGACGGGCTCGGTACGCACGAGCAGCGCTTCGTAGAACGGATATTGGTCGATTTCGAGCGTGGCGAGGGCCATGTCGATTTTTTCGTGGGAGTTGAAGCGATCGAGCAAGAGGTCATGTACGAGGTTGTTGTTCTGAAAGAACAACTTCTGTTTGATGGCATTCTGCTTGAGAATCTCCATCTGCAAGAGACTCACGACATTCTCGATGGTCATGACGTCGAGTGGTGTGAGATCGCTTCCCTCGTTGTGGACGATGAGATAGTAATCGTTGTCATCTGAGCTGGGGATGCGTATGCCCAGGGCCATCTCGGAGAGCGTCCGATGTGGCTTGTCTCCGTAGCCTTTGTCGTAAAACAGGCGCGTTTCAAAATAGGCATGCGTTTGGTACGGGCTGGGGTCGCGGCGCGTAAACGAATAGCCCGAAAAACCAGCTCGCTCGGTGGCGGTGGATATGCGTCGGTCGCGCGTGGTGTCGAGGTAGGTTACGTCGGAGTGCAGCGTATTTTTGAGCGTGCTGAGGATATACGAGATCGAGGGTTGCTTGAGCGCAAGCGCCATCAGGTGCTGATGCACCTTGTAGAAGCGATTGAGCAGGGTGAGGTTCGAGTCGAGGATGTGGCCCATTACGTCGAGCAAGATCGACTCGTATTTGATCCCGGGCGCGAGCCGAATGAGCGGTATGTCGAAGTCGTCGCATAGCGCGATAACGTTCTGCGGCGCTTGCGACATCAGGCGCTCGGGCTTGAAAGCCAAGGCGGCGATTCCGATGGAGCTCATGGTTCTGAAGAACTGGGCCATATCTGCATCATCGAGATGCTCGATGGCATAAAAACTCGAGATGATGATCTGACCCTTTTTGCCCCAGTTCTCGATGTCGGCTGCTTCGAGAATCATGGCGCTTCCGACCTCGCGGGAGAGTCCTTTGTTTCCAGCGATGACACGGGCATCGGCAAATGAAGGAAGTAGAAGCACTTCTTCGACGATCATGGCGCCCCTTTCGTTCGTTGTCCCCAGTGTAATTGCGGCAGATACCTGGTCGTTTCCCAATTGGACAATATAACAACCGCTTAATTAGACATGAGGGGCATGTGCGCGATGAGTCGAGCTGAAAGAATGGCGGCGTACAAAGACAGGCTCTTATCCCGGGCTTCGAGAGCAGGTCGGACGTGTCTTATGCACGGCACAAGGCGTTAGTCGAAAAGATCCGAAGGAGGATGTTCGATGCTAAAAACCGTTGTGAAGCAGAACTCATATCAGGACTCCATCAACCTGATGCTGTTGACCAACAAGATCAACACGCTTGACGGTGTCATCCAAAGCCAGATCATGATGGGCACCGATGCTAACAAGGACATCTATGAGGCGGCGGGGCTTCTCACCGACGAGGCTCGCGCCGCGGCGCCGAGCGACATGGTGATCGTTGTTGAGACCGATGACGAGGCAGTTCTCGACACGGTGCTTGCTGAGACTGAGACCTTCTTGGCCGATCTTTCGGTGAAGAAGGAGGTTGCCGGCGCCCCTGTTGAGGCTGAGAGCTGGGAAGAGGCCATGGCCATGCTTCCCGATGCCAACATGGCGCTTTTCTCCATTCCGGGCGAGTATGCGGCCCCCGAGCTTGAGCGTGCCCTTGATCTCGGGCTCAATGTCTTCTCGTTCACCGACAACGTTCCCCTCGAGGACGAGGTGCGCCTCAAGCGGAAGGCCCACGAGAAGGGCCTGCTCTTCATGGGTCCCGATTGCGGTACCGGTGTGGTCTCGAGCGTGCCCGTGGCATTCACCAACGTGATCAACCCCGGTAATATCGGCATCGTCGGTGCATCGGGCACCGGCATTCAGGAAGTTACCTGCGTGATCGATCGCCTGGGTGAGGGCTGCGTGCATGCTATCGGTACCGGCGGACGCGATCTCAACGAGAAAGTCGGCGCCACGACGGTCAAGGACGCTATCGTCGCCCTCGAGAACCACGCCCCCACGGACGTCATCTGCGTCATCTCCAAGCCGCCTGCTCCTGCGGTGCGCGACGAGGTCGTCGACCTGCTCGAGAAGTGCACCAAGCCTGTCGTCGCCATCTTCATCGGCGAGAAGCCCGAGGCGCATCTGGGCAAGGTTCACCTGGCACACACGCTCGAGGAGTGTGCGCGCATCGCCGTCGACCTGGCGCGCGGCAAAGAGGTCAAGAAGAACTACACCGAGCCGCTCAGCGTGACGGTGGAGACGCCGCTTTCCGACGACAAGACGGTCATCGGCCTCTACTCCGGCGGCACGCTTGCCGGCGAGGCCGCCATGATGATCGCCGAGGCACTCGACCTCGGGCACATTATCAAAGAGGACGGCTACATGCTGCGCCACGCCGGCTACGACGTCATCGACCTGGGGGACGACGTGTATACGCAAGGCCGTCCGCACCCCATGATTGACCCGGACGTGCGCATCAAGATGATGCGCGACTACGCTGCCATGGATAGCACGGGCGTCATCGTGTTCGACTGCGTGCTCGGTTACGGTTGCCATCCCGATATGGCTTCTGAGCTCGCCCCTGTTATCTCCGAGTGCATCGCTTCCGCCAAGGCAGGCGGACGCGATGTCAAGTTCGTGGGTACCGTCGTGGGAACCAAGCACGATCCGCAAGATTACGATCGTTCGGTCGAGATCCTGCGCGAGGCCGGCGCCGTCGTGGAGTCGAGCAATGCTCGAGCCGTTCGTGCCGCACTCGCTTTCAAGGGCATCGACTACACCGAGGCCGATCGCGAGACCGTGCCGTACGAGGTCAAGGATACGACGCCTCTCCCCAAGCCGTCCGAGGCCGTGATGGAGCTTCTTACCACGAAGCCGCGCGTGATCAACGTCGGCGTGGAGAGCTTCAACGACCCGCTGCGAACCTATGGCGCCCAGAGCGTGCAGTACACCTGGAAGCCCAAGGCCGGCGGCAACAAGCGCATGATCCATCTCTTGAACGAACTCGATAAGGTCGAGGGCATCGACGAGGCCAACGAGCGCATCTGCCAGCGCTTCCGTGAGTCTCAGCCGCAGCTTGTCGATGTCGTGGTGGCTAAAGACGTCATCCCCGAGCTCAACCGCGAGAAAAAGACGCTCCTGCATGCCGGTCCTCCCATCACCTGGGAGAACATGCAGGGTCCGATGAGGGGCTCGTGCATCGGTGCCGCGCTCTTCGAGGGCTGGGCCGAGACCGAGGAGGAGGCACTCGCGCTCCTCGAGGGGGGTGAGGTCGAATTCATCCCGTGCCATCACTGCCACGCTGTCGGTCCCATGGGCGGTATCACCTCCGCTAACATGGCCGTCCTCAAGGTCGTCAACCTTGCTGACGACACCGTCGCCTATTGCACCATGAACGAGGGCATCGGCAAGGTTCTGCGTTTCGGCGCCTACAGCCAAGAGGTTGTCGATCGCCTGCATTGGATGGCCGACGAGCTCGGTCCCGTCCTCGCCAAGGCGCTCAAGCTCTCCGATGGTGGCATCAACCTCAACGTGCTGATGGCCCGCGCCATCACCCAGGGCGATGAGTTCCATCAGCGCAACATGGCCGCGACCCTCAACTTCGTCAAGGAAGTGGCACCGCTTATCGTGCAGACCGATGTCGACGAGGCCGCTAAGCAGCGCGTCATCCAGTTCCTGTGCGATACCGATCAGTTCTTCCTCAACGTCATGATGGCCACGGGCAAGTCAATCGTCGACTACGTGCGCAAGGATCAGGAAGGCTGCATCGTTTCCACCATGACACGTAACGGCTATGAGTTCGGCGTGCGCGTGTCCGGTTTGGGCGATGAGTGGTTCACCGCTCCCGTCAATACTCCGGTCGGCCTGTACTTCACGGGCTTGACCGAGGAGGACGGCTGTCCCGATAACGGCGACTCCGCGATCTGCGAGACCGTCGGCGTGGGCGGCATGGCCATGGTCGCGGCTCCGGGCGTCACCCGCTTCGTGGGGGCTGGCGGTTTTGAGGACGCGCTCAACATTTCCAACGAGATGGAAAAGATCTGCGCGGCGCATAACCCCAACTGGGCTATCCCCACGTGGGACTTCAAGGGTGCCTGCCTCGGCATCGATATCCGCAAGGTTGTCGCTACCGGTATCACGCCGCTCATCAACACCGGAATCGCCCACAAGAAGGCCGGCATCGGTCAGGTTGGTGCCGGTACCGTGCGTGCCCCGTTGGCGTGCTTCGAGAAGGCGCTCGAGGCCTATTGCGCCAAACTTGGAATCGAGTAGGCGGCAACGATGATTTCCACTCTGGTGAGCGACTACGCCTTCGGGCACTGCGAAGGGCACCTACGGGGCAGCGTGCACAGCACGTTTGCCACGAGTTTCAATGTCGATCTGGACGGTTTTTTGCTCCACGTCGGATCGACCGCCCAGCCGCTATCGTGCCTGGGGCTCACGGTCGCTCCCAGAGAGATGGAAGAGCTGCTCGACTGCGTCGAGCGCGGCGATCGCGTCGTTCTGAACGACGGCATTCTGCGCCTCTATGGGCGCTATGGAATGGGGGAGGTCGAGCTCGCGGGTGCGCCTCGGAACTCGTGCCGTGTGCCTCCTCTTGCGGACGAGGCACCTGCGGGGCTCGACCTCTCGGTATTTCAGGAGCTCGAGGTTTTCGACCTGCCCAGTCTTATGGGGCTGCCCGAATGCGCGCGGACCACGCGGGCGCTTTCCGAGCTTGCGCGTTATTCGTCTGTGTGCGCAGCTGCGGTGATGAGCGCGGAGGAGCTCGAGCCCATGCGCGTTGCGGCAACGAAGCGCGCGCTCACGGGCGCGGTCGACTATCTGGTGGGGAGGGGCCTTGGCCTCACTCCCTCGGGCGACGACGTGCTGTGCGGCTTCGGAACGGGTCTTACGTTCCTCTACGGGAACGTTTGCCCCGAGCTTGTCCGGACTTTTTACCAGGCGGTATCCGAGGCCGTTCCGGGAAAGACCACGGCGGTGAGCGAAGCGTACTTGCAGGCCATGGTCCATGGCTGCGCCAACGCCGACTACATCGATGTGCTCCAGGCGCTCGTGTCGGGTGACTCGGGGCATCTCGGAAAGCTCTTCGACCGCGTGCTCGCCGTGGGTCACACGTCGGGCGCGGACAGCCTTTTGGGGTTCGCAGCAGCGTTTTGCTGCCTGTTTTGATACCTGAGTAACGAAACGTAAGAGAGAAAGGAAAAGGGAATGGCGACCGAAGCTAAGAAAAAGAAAAGCATCGACATTACCGTTTGGCTGCTTATCTCGATGATCGCAGCGGTGGTCGTGGGCCTAATCGTCGGAGAGCCCATGAAGAACATCCAATTCATCGGCGACATCTTCTTCCGGCTCATTCAGATGACGATTCCGATCTTCATCCTGTGCACGATTGTCAAGTCGGTAGGCGGCTTGACGCCCCAAACGCTTTCGGGCATCGGTCTTAAGGGCATCATCGTCTTTATCGTCAGCACCGGCATCGCTGCCGCGGTGGGCATTAGCCTTGCGGCGACCTTGCAGCCGGGTTCCGGTCTTGAGGGCTCTGCAATCGTCAAGAACGCGTCGTATGATGGCGAGGCCACGGAGATGGCATCGATCCAGGACACCATCACCGGTTTTTTCGGCAACAACATCGTGTCCTCGCTCGCCAACGGTTCCATGATTCAGATCATCATCTTTGCGGTGGCGTTCGGTCTGGTCATCAGCTTCTGGCGCCATGAGCACAATGGCGAGTGCCTTGCGTATGATCTGTGCTGTGAGGTTTCCGACCTGCTGCTCAACATCATCCGCGCCGTCATGAAGATCGCCCCCATCGGCATCTTCTGCTACGTTTCCGCCATGATCGGAACTCTCGGCTACGACGTGCTTCTGCCTCTCGGCAAGTACTTCCTCGTCATGCTGCTCGGTATGGGCATCATGTTCCTCGCGTACTTCATCATCGTTCCTCTCTACTGCCGTGTTAACCCGTTCAAGCTCGCCAAGAAGATGCTGCGCATGACCGTCACGGCCTTCACCACCATCTCGTCGGCGATTACGCTTCCCACTGCCATGGAAGACGCCAAGAACAAGATCGGTATCCGCGAGGATGTCGTCGACGTGCTCCTGCCTCTCGGCGTGCCCCTGAACTCCAACGGCGTGGCCGTGCACATGGCCGTCGACGCTCTCTGCATCGCTCAGATGTACGGCGTGCACTTTGGTCCCAACGACCTTCTGACCGTATGGGTCATCTGCACCATGATCGCTTTCGTGAACGCGGCGACCCCGGGTGCTTCGCTCGTGTCGCTCACCATGATGGTTCCGGCACTCAACCTGCCCATGGCTGCCATCGGTATCTTTGGCGGGCTCGAGTATCCCACGGGCGCATCCCGCACTCCGCTTAACGTCGACGGCGACGTGTTCGCGGCCATGCTGGTTGCCGGCCCCGACGGCATCGACCACGAGATTTTCGACGCCGATTAGCTCGTCTGATTCGGTGGTCCTGCCGGTTTCGGCAGGGTAGGGGCGCGAGGACTAGCCGCCCCGCTCGACATGGGTACAGCCTACGGGCCCGTGCCGAGTCGGTCCCCACTCGGACCTAAAAGCCCAAGCTCCGCGCCTCTGTGGAGGCAGGCGCGGCAGCGGCTTCCATCTTTGGAAGCTTGCCTTGTTCACCTCGATGGGAAAGAGCGGTTTCCCGAGGGACAGTGATTGATATGGCTCAAGAAACAACCAAAAAAGTCAAGCGTTTCACCTACAACCCCACCGCGGCCATGGTCGTTGCAATGGTGGCGGGTGTTATCGTCGGTCTTGCCGCCGGACCGGTGATGCAAAATATCCAGTTCATCGGCAACATCTTCTTCCGCCTGGTGCAGATGGGCATCGTGCTCTTCGTTATGTGCGAGATCATCGGCGCTATCGGCTCGCTTACTAAAAAGGAGCTTGCCGGAATCGGCCTTAAGGCGACCGTTGCCTTTTTGACCTCGTCGCTTTTGGCGGCGGCATTCGGCATCCTGTGCACAGTGGCGTTCAAGCCCGGCGCCGGTCTTGCCAACACTTCTCTTGTGCAGTCTGCTTCTACCGATCTTGAAGCGACGTCGGTGAGCATTACCGATACCATCACCGACTTCTTCCCGTCCAACATCATCGGGTCGATCGGCTCGGGCGCTATGGTGCCTTGCATCGTGTTTGCCATCTTCTTCGGCATCGCCATCATCTTGGTCCGCGAGAAGAACGGCGGCGTGTGCCCTGTTTACGAT
>CAVDTO010000084.1:0-7998 GCA_963611895.1 bacterium | reverse complement strand
GCCCTCGAGCGAACGGGTGAGCTCGTGGATGCGCTTGTTGTCGGCAAGAGCCTGAACGGTGAGCTCGCGGCGCGCGTCGGCGTCGAGCGTGCGGTCGCTCCGGAGGCGCCCCTGGGCCGTGCGGTACCTGCGCTTGACCGTGTAGAGCTCGAGCGTGTCGAGCATGAACTCGATGTTCGTGTTCGTGGGGTGCTGGCTCGTGACGGAGAGCGTGCCACTCGAGACGAGTTCGGCCGCCTCGGGAACCACGGCGCGAGCGGCGTCCATGGCCTGCGCGGGATCGGTGCCCTCGGGGGTGGCGAGCACGGCCCAGGCGATCGACTCGTTGCGGGGGTCCACCCAGTCGATGGAGCAGATCCGCTCCGCATAGGCACGGAACAGGTCCGGGTAGCTCACGAGCAGGGTCAGCAGCTCGCGCTCGCCGGCAAGCGCCTTGCGCTCGACATCGGTGAGCACGGCGAGCGAGGGCGCAGGCGATGCCGCAGCAGAAGCGGCCCCGTCGTAGGCGCCATCGGCGGGTTCGGCTGCGGGAGCGCCCTCGTAGGCGTCTAGGGGCACGTAATCGTAGGGTTCTTCCTCCACGGGCGCCTCGGTGGCAGGGGCGGTCGCGATCGCGCGCGACTGGGTGTCCCGCTCATAGGCCTCTTCACGGCGCTTGGCCGCGGCCTCGCGTTTCGCGACCTCCTTAAAGACCTTGGAGGAGCTCGCACGAACCGTCGCGTCGTCGAGACCGAGCCTATCGGCGATGCTCACGAAGTAGTTCTCGATCATGTAGCTGTTCCGCAGCGGATAGATGAGCTCGAGCGCGTCCTCGAGGGCCTTGGCGCGACCGCCCGGGGTCGTGATGTCGCTCGATTCCTCCAGGGAGCGGAACACGAAGTCCATGAGGGGCTCCGCGCTCTCGATGAGGCTTTTGAGCTCCTCGCCGCCGCGCGCGGAGATGAACTCCATGGGATCCATGCCGTCGGGCAAGACGACGCAGCGCAGGTCCATCGACTCCTGCTCGATGAACTGGATGGCACGACGGGCCGCCTTCTGGCCCGCGGCGTCACCGTCGAACATGTAGACGATCCGCTTGGCAAAGCGCGTGAGCGTCTTCACGTGGTGCTCGGTAAGCGCGGTGCCGAGCGTGGCCACCACGTTCTTGATACCGGCCTCCCAGCAGGCGATGCAGTCGGTGTAGCCCTCGACCACCACGGCCGCCTGCTCGGCCACGATATGCTCTTTGGCCCAGTTGAAGCCGTAGAGGTTCTTCTTTTTGTGGAACACGCCCGTCTCGGCGGTGTTGAGGTATTTGGGCTGACCCTCCCCCATGATGCGCCCACCGAATGCGATGCCGTGCCCCTGCTCGTCGAAGATGGGGAACATCACGCGATCGTAGAAGCGGTCGGAAAGCCCGCGTCCGCGGCTCACGGCGACGTTCGCATCGATCATCTCGCGCGCGGAAAACCCGAGTTTGGAGAGATGGCTCACAAGGGCGCCGCCGCCGGGCGCGAACCCGAGGCGGTACCTGCGGCAGACGTCGCCGCCCATGCCACGCGAGGCGAAGTACTCACGCGGGCGGGGGTCCTTTCCGCGCATGAGCATGGTGTGGTAAAAATCGGCCGTCGCGTCGCAGAGCTCGTAGATGCGCGTGCGCTTGGTCGAACGGTTCTGTTTGAACGAAGCGTCGTCGTGGAGCTCAATCCCGGCGCGCTCCGCAAGGTAGCGGATGGACTCGGGAAAGCTCAGGTTCTCGCGCTTCTGGATATAGCTGAACACGTCGCCGCCCTCGCCGCAGCCAAAGCAGTGCCACGTCTGGATCTGCGGGATGACGTGAAACGACGGGGTCTTCTCGCCATGGAAGGGGCAGCAACCCCAGAACTCGCGGCCGCGAGGTTTGAGCTCGACGGACTCCTGCACGATAGCCACGAGGTCGGAGGCCTCGCGCACACGGTTCTTCTCGTCGTCCGAGATCATGCGAGCGCCACCCCCTCCTGGCCGAACTCCCCAATGACGTCGGCGATGTTTCCGTTAACGGTATCGACGAGAACCTCGATGCTCGGGAACTTCATCGTGGGGCGCAAAAAGCGCGAGAACGAGAGCGCGATCGGGCTCCCGTAGATGTCGCTCGCAAAGCCGATGAGGTTGGCCTCCATGTGAGCCGACGAGGTCGAGTCCGCAAACGTCGGGGGCACACCCACGTTGATGGCGGCCGGATAGGCCACGCCCCCAACGAGCGCCAACCCGCTGTAGACACCCTCGGCCGGAACCTGGAGCGCAGCCGAGAACTCGACGTTAGCCGTGGGGATGCCCATGCCGCTCCCCTCTCCGCGGCCCGAGACGACGGTGCCGCGAACGACGGGGCGACGGCCCAGATGGCGCGCAGCTGCCTCAACATCGCCGCGCGAGAGCTCGCCGCGGATGCGCGTGGCGGAGATAGCCGTGCCGTCGTCCGAGACGAGCTCGTGGCCGACGACGCGAATGCCCCGCTCCGCTCCCCAGGCGTTGATGACCGAAACATCGGACGCGCCCCGATAGCCGAGCCTGAAGTCGCGGCCCACATGGATGGAGCGAATGTCGACAGCGGGTGCCAGCACGGATTGAAAAAACGTTTCGTGGTCCATCGCGGAAAGCTCATGCGTGAAGGGAACGACCAGCACGGCATCGAGGCCGGCATGTGCCAGACGAACGAGCCGCTCATCGACCGATGAAAGCTTGGGCGCCGGACGGCCCACGACCTCGTCGGGGTCGGGGTCGAACGTGACCGCGACCGCGGCAATACCCTGCGCACGGGCGTCCTCGACCGCTTGACGCACGAGCTCACGGTGACCGATATGAAACCCGTCGAAGGCTCCGATGGCGATGCAGGCGGCACCGATCTGCGGCACCGCCTCGCAGGAATCAAGCCGATAGACGGGGGCTCCCTCGGCTTCATAGAGCGCAAAGTCGTCTCTCATGGAATTAAGGTCGGAACTCATGCGCGGACGCCCTCGATTCCCTGGGGGAACACGTCGGTCATGACGAAGCGTCCCCGCTCGATGCGGGCGAGCGCGCGCAATTCATGATCGATGACGAGCCCGATGTTCTTGCCCTCGCGGCCCTCAGTGTTGATATCCCCCGCAGCCGCGGAGACCGGAACGGAGCGCCCGCACAAGATATCTGCGAGGCAGTTCGGGTTGAGCTCGACCGAATCGATGCCGAGCACCGACACCGGGTCGAGGGCGCGGGAGCGCGAGCTCTCACGGGACAGGTCGTCGAGCGCAAGACAAGAGCCGATGGAAACGCACCCCGACGACGTGCGGCGGAGCGCAGAGATATGAGCTGCATTGTTGCAAGCGCGCCCGAGGTCGCGCGCGAGCGAGCGGATGTAGGTTCCCTTGCTCACCTTGAACGCGACGGTCCACACGGGAGCATCCTCGGTCCCGGCAATGGAGATGAGCTCGGCCTCGAACACCTCGACCTCACGCGGCGGAAGCTCAAACGATTCTCCCTCGCGAGCGCGCTTGTAGGAACGGACGCCGTTCACGGAGATAGCCGAGAACGCAGGCGGCACCTGCATCTGCGGGCCAACGAAGCCCGCGACAACGCGGCGCGCGTACTCCTCGTCCATGAGCTCGGGCGTGCACGCCACGCGAGCCGTGGGCTCGCCCTCGGCATCGTCGGTGTTCGTCTCGAAGCCGAACGTGATGTCGGCGATATAGCTTTTGGTATCGAGCGTGATCTTGCCGAGCAGACGCGTGGCCTGGCCCACACCGAGGACCATCACGCCCGAGGCGAGCGGATCGAGGGTTCCCGCATGGCCGATGCGGCGCTCGCCGAGAGCCCTGCGCGCCCGCGCGACGACGTCGTGCGACGTGATACCGCAGGGCTTGTCGACGGCGATCAAAAGGTTCGTTTCGGATGGTCCGCGCTTTGCCATGTATCTCCCAAAATCACGTTACAGGTCGATGCGGACTTGTTCCGGGTCCTCCCCCACCAGTTCGGCGAGCATGGGGAGCGCTGCCCGGAGCGTATCCTCGATCGTGCCCTCGTAGGTAAATCCAGATGCGGCCCTGTGGCCGCCGCCGCCAAACGCGCTGGCGACCGTCGATATGTCGTAGACGCCCTTGGAGCGCAGGTTGCCGCGCACGCAGCCGTTGCACCCGAGCTCGCGCAGAAAGAGGCAGACCTCAACGCCCATGACGGAACGCACGACATCGACCAGGCCGTCGCACTCGTCGGGGCCCACGCCGCAGCGCGCAAGATCGCTTGCCGTGGCGTAGGAATAGGCCACGCGGCCGTTCCCGATGGTGCCGATGCGAGCCATCACAAGAGACTCGAGCTTGAGGTACTCGAGTCGCTGGCTCTGGTAGATCTCGAGCGAGATCAAGGCCGGGTCGGCACCGTGGCCGACGAGCTCGGCCGCTGTCACGAACGCGGCGGGGTCGGCGTTCTGGTACTGGAACCTGCCCGTATCGGTGACGATGCCGCAGAGCAGCGCCGTCGAGACGGGACCCGTGAGCGAGATGCCGGCGAAAGCGAGGAACTCCTGAATGAGCACCGCGCAGGCGGCGGCACTCGGCTTGCGCACGGAGACCTCGGCAAACTCCTCGTTCGCCGGATGGTGGTCGAACGCGGCCACGTGCGCCGAGCGCTCGAGCACGGCGGCGGAGTTGGCGATGCGGCACACCACAGGCGCATCGACCACGATGAACAGGTCGGGGTCCTTGGTGTAGGACGATGCCGGCACCATGGTCTCGGCGCCCGCGAGGAACCGATAGATCCTCGGCACAGGCTCGTCATCGCCCAGGAGCAGGTCGATGGACTTGAGCGGGTAGTGCGCACGGAGCGCCATGCCGAGCCCCAGCACCGAGCCCAGAGCGTCGCCATCGGGGGACGTGTGCCCCGAGATGGCGATCGTCTGGGCATCGGAGATGAGGTCGAGGATGCTGCGGAACCTCGAGATGAGCTCCGGGGAAACGAGCTCGCCGTCGCTAGTCATCGATGGTCGCCTCCGCAACGTCGACGGCATCCGCGATCGGGTAGCCGTCCTCGTCCTTCTCAACACCGATGGTCGCGGGGACGTTCTCGAGCGCGCGCGAGATGCGCTCGGCCTCGTCGGTCGAGCGGTCGATCTTGAACTCGAGCGCCGGGGTGACGCGCCAGTCGAGCGAGCGAGCCAGAAGGCTCCTGATGCGTCCCTTGGCCTGGTCGAGCGCCTCGAGGACCTCCTCGTAGCGCTCGGCCTCGCAGCTCACGAACACGCGGGCGAAGGAGCGGTCCATGGCGACCTCGACGCCGGTGAGGGTCACGAGGTCGAGCCTCGGGTCCGAGATCTCGAACAGGAGGATGTAGCCGAGCTTCTCGCGAAGCTGCTCGCCCAAACGGCGCGTTGCCTGGTTCTGCTTCATCGGAACTCCTACTCGGTGCGTGCGACCTCGTCGATGCGATAGGCCTCGATCTGGTCGCCGGGCTTGATGTCCTGGAAGTTCTCGAGGCCGATACCGCCCTCGGAACCGCTGCGCAGGCTCTTGACCTCGTCCTTGTAGTGGCGCATGGACGCGATCTTGCCGTTGTAGACCACGATGCCGTCGCGCACAAGGCGCACGGAGTCGGTGTTGGCGATCTCGCCCTCTTCGATGCGCACGCCGGCCGCGATGCCGACCTTGGGCACCTTGAAGGTGTCGAGGACGGCGGCCATGCCCGTGGAGACCTCGACCTCGGTGGGCTTGAGCATGCCGATGCGCGCGGCGTCGAGGTCCTCGAGGGCCTTGTAGATGACGTCGTAGCAGCGGATCTCGACACCCTGGTGCTCGGCCGCGGAGCGGGCCTTGCCGTCGGGGCGCACGCCGAAGCCGATGATGATGGCGTTCGAGGCGTCGGCCAGCACGACGTCGGTCTCGTTGATGGCACCGACGGCCGCGTGGATGGTGTTGATGCGGACCTCGGACTGGTCCATCTTGTCGAGCGAGTCCTGGAGCGCCTCGATGGAGCCCTGGACGTCGGCCTTGATGATGAGGTTGAGCTCCTTGAGCTCCGCCTCGGCAATGGTGTCGAAGAGGTTCTCGAGCGTGACGTGCTTCACGCGGCTCTGCTCCTCGATACGTGCCTTGAGCGAGCGCTGCTCGGCGAGGGCGCGGGCGTCGCGATCGTCCTCGAACACGCGGAACTCGTCGCCGGCGTGGGGTACGGACTGCAGGCCCAGGATCTCGACGGCGTCGGAGGGGCCGGCCTGGTCGACGGAGTTGCCCTTGGGGTCGAGCATGGCGCGGACGCGGCCGTAGGTAAGGCCGGCCACGAGGGTATCGCCCACGTGGAGGGTGCCGCGGGTCACGAGCACGGTGGCAACCGAGCCGCGCCCCTTGTCGAGCTTGGCCTCGAGGACGTTACCCGAGGCGAAGGTGTCGGGGTTGGCCTTGAGCTCGAGCACGTCGGCCTGGAGCAGCACGGTCTCGAGCAGGTCGTCGATGCCGATCTTCTGCTTGGCCGAGATGTTGACGAACATGTTCTGTCCGCCCCACTCCTCGGGGATGATGCCGTACTCGGTGAGCTCCTGGCGCACGCGGTCGGGGTTGGCGCCGGGCTTGTCGATCTTGTTGACGGCGACCACGATGGGCACGCCGGCAGCCTTGGCATGGTTGATGGACTCGATGGTCTGGGGCATGACGCCGTCGTCGGCGGCGACGATCAGGATGACGATGTCGGTCACCTTGGCGCCGCGGGCGCGCATGGCCGTGAAGGTGGCGTGGCCCGGGGTGTCGATGAAGGTGATCTTGCGGTCGCCGATCTTGACCTGCGAGGCGCCGATGGCCTGCGTGATGCCGCCGGCCTCGCCCTCGGCAACGCCCGTGTTGCGGATGGCGTCGAGCAGCGACGTCTTGCCGTGGTCGACGTGACCCATGACGGTGACGACCGGCGCGCGGCCCTTGAGGTCGGCCGGGTCGTCGTAGAACGTGAAGGAGTTCTCCTCCTCCGGGGTGATGATCTTGATCTGGCGACCGAGGTCGTCGGCCACGAGCTCGACGAGGTCGTCGCTCATGGACTGCGTCATGGTGAGCGGGGTGCCGAGCAGGAACAGGCGCTTGATGATGTCGTTGGCCGGAACGTCGAGGGCATCGGCGAGCTCCTGGACGGTCACGCCCTGCGAGACGCGGATGGCGTCGAGGTCCTCGGGGTTCACGCCCTGGGCGAGAGCCTCCTCTATCTTGCGCTCCTCCTGCGCCTTGGCGGCCTCGCGCTCGCGCTTCTCCTTGCGCTTCTTGCGGCGGCCGGTGGACTCGCGAGAGGCCTCCTCGACGGCGGCGCGGGCCTCCTCGAGGACCTTCTCGCGGTTGTACTCCTCGGCCTCGCGGGCCATGCGGGCGTAGCGGTCCTCCTCGGAGCCATGCGCGTGCTTGCCCTTCTTGCCTTTGCCGCCCTGCTTGTCGGGGTTGGGGAAGTTCATGTTCGCCATGTTGTTGGTGGCGTTGGTGCGATGGGTGGGACGCGCGGCGTCGGAGCGGCCCGCGCGCTCGCGGCCGCCACCGCGGCGGTTGCCGCGACGGTCGTCCTGGGCGGGGGCGTTCTTCTTCTCGCTCTCCTTCTTCTCGGCGAGAACGGTCTCCTGCGCGGCGATCTGGTCGAGCAGGGAGCGGAAGCGCTGGCCGGAGTCGCTCGCCGGCACGGCACGACGCTTGGCCTCGAGCTCGGCCTGGCGCTTCTCCTCGGCGAGACGCTCGCGCTCGGCGCGCTCACGCTCGGCTGCGGCCTTGCGGGCAGCCTCCTCGGCGGCCTGAGCGGCGGCAGAGACGCGACGCTCCTCCTCGCGACGGGCCTCGGCGGCGAGTCGCTCCTCCTCGGCGCGGGCGCGCTCCTCGGCCTCCTTCTTGGCGGCCTCCTCGGCTGCGGCCTGCTTCTTGGCCTCGACCTCGGCCGCGCGGGCCTCGATCACGGGGGCAAGCTTCTTGCGAACCATGCTCACATAGGCGTCCTCGAGCGCGGAGCTCGCGGACTTAACGGGAATCTTCATCTCGGTAAGGTGGCCCATAAGCTCTTTGG
>CAVDTO010000083.1:0-8074 GCA_963611895.1 bacterium | reverse complement strand
CACATCTCCAAGCCGATCAACATCGACGTGGTCGTGCAGACGCTCGGCAAGTACAACAGGTAGGCTGAGGGGCGGAGTTCGACGGAGCAGCGTTGCGCATTGTCTGCGGCCGCCGAACCTTTGCTTTGTTGCGGAACGAGGCGCGCTGTCGTGAGGCTTCCGTTTGAGGTCGACCTCGAGGCGCACGAGGAGGCCGCGGTCGACTTGGGCTCCGCGCGCTTTGGCGGCGTGCGGGCGCTGCTCGTGGAGGACAACGAGCTCAATGCCGAGATCGCCGAGTTCATGCTCGAGCAGCACGGCCTTGCGGTCACCTGGGTGGAGAACGGCCAGCTGGCGGTCGACGCCCTCGCGGCGGATCCGACCGGCTTTGACGTGGTGTTCATGGATATCATGATGCCCGTGCTCGATGGCCTTGCGGCAACGAGGAAGATCCGCGGCGAGCTCGGCTGCAGCGTGCCCATCTTTGCCATGACGGCCAACGCCTTCGCAGACGACGCGGAGCTGAGCCTTAAGGCGGGGATGAACGAGCACCTCACCAAGCCGCTCAAAGAGGACGAGATCGTCCAAGCGCTCCAGAAGCACGTGGGGCGGAGTTAGCCCAAGTACTTCTGCAACGTCTCGTGGGGGCGGGCTTGCTCTAGCAGATGACCTTGGTGAACTCGTCCACGGCTTGGCGCTGCTCGGGGGCGATGCCCGCCTCGCACACGAGGCCGTCGAGGTCGGTCAGCGAGCAGAAGGTGTAGAAGTCACGCTTGCCGATCTTGCTGCTGTCGGCGATCACGTAGCGGCTGTCCGCCTTGCCGAAGGCCATCTTCTGGATATTGCCCTCGTCCATGTTTGAGGTCGAGACGTCGTTGCCGAGCACGCCGTTCGCGCCGATGAACGCGGCGTCCACACCGATGGTCTTGAGGGCCATCTCGGCGATGGGCCCCACGAACGCGCCCGTGCGGCGGCGGTACATGCCGCCCACCAGGCAGAGCTCGCAGTCGTCGCGCTCCTCCAGGATGTTGAAGACCGAGAGCGAGTTGGTGATGATCCGTAGGTGGAGCGGCGGCAGCACGGCGGCCATCTGCTCTACCGTGGTGCCCACGCCTAGGAAGACTGTCATGTCCTCCTCGATGAGCGAGACGGCGGTGCGGGCGATCTGGAGCTTTTCTTCGGCGTGCTGCTTGCGCTTCTCGTTGTGCGTGTACTCGTGGCGGAGCATCGACCGCGTGCGGTTGCGCACGCAGCGCGCGCCGCCGTGGACGCGCTCGATGTCGCCCGCAGACGAGAGCTCCTCGAGGTCGCGGCGAATCGTCATGTCCGAAACGCCCAGGCTGTCCGAGATCTCCTTGACGGAGACCGTGCCCTGGCCCACCAGGAGCTGGCGGATCCTGTCTTGTCTCTCGGCCTTGATCATCTTGAGGCTCCTCTGGCTATGCGCGCGGGCGTGAGGGCGGGCGCGCGATGGCGCACAGATCGCCGAGTCCGGACGGTTCGGCTTGTGCTCCGGTGTTCGTTTTGAGCGATGTGCGCTTGCGAGTTGTTGCGCGGCGCACAGCCAGCATTATTGAGCAAAACCGCGCCTATGGCAAAGACTTGCAGGTAAACGGCAGATATACGGCAATAACGGTCGGTTTATTGGTTCTGTTCGTTTGGGCGTTCAGGCATTGCGCGAGCGCTCGGCGCTGTTCGCGCGCACAGATTCGCACATTGCGTGCGCGTGCGCCGCTTGGGTCGCTCTAGCAGACCTGCCCGCGCTTGCTTTACCTGCGGCGGCGTTTGAACCTTACGCCCCCTGCGAGGGCTGCGGCCCCGCTCATCGCCGCGATGCCGGCCGTGAGGATGGCGGGGTCGCCGGTCTGGGTGAGGCGGTCCTTACTCGCGGTCTTGGCGTTGCTTGCGGAGCTGACCTTGCTGTCGCCCGTGGCGTTCTGCGCGTTCTTGCTCGCGTCCGAGCTCGCATTGGAGTTCTCGCCCGATTCCGAACTGCTCCCGTTCGAACTGTCGTTGGACTTGCTGCTGGAATCGCCGTCGGTTTTCCCGTCGGATTTGCCGTTCGAGCCGCTATCACTCTTGCCGCCGTTGTCGGTCTTTCCGCCGTCAGTTTTGCCGTCGTCGGTCTTGCCGCCGTCGGTTTTGCCCGAATCGTCGGTTTTGCCCGAGTCATCCTTCTTGTCCGAATCGTCCTTCTTGCCCGAGTCATCCTTTGAGCCGCTGATCGTGTCGAGCGCGGTGAGCGTCGCCGTGCCCTCCTCCTCGGTCTTGGTGTCCTCGATCGTCACCGAGATCTCGCTGAAGCCGCTCATGCGCGCAGCGGAGAACTCGACGGTGTTCTCGTCTTTCCACTCCACGTCGACGATATCGATGCCCAGGCCGTTGAGCTCGACGTTCGAGATCTTCGAGTTGCTGCTGAACCCGGAGCCGTGCACCTGGTAGCGGGCGAGGTACTTGCTGCGCGCGCTCGCGCTGAGCTCGCCAACGTAGAGCGTGTTCTTGTCGAGCGCGATCGCGCGGTCCATCTGGTCGGCCTTGACGGAGCCGCCGGTCGAGCAGAGGCCGCGCAGCGATCCGAGGCTGTACCCGGCGGTCGCGGTCGTGCTGCGCCACATCGTTCCGGTGAGCTTTTGGGCGCGGATGCACGTATCCAGATTGGAGTAGCTGCCCGCATCGAGCTGGTCCATGCGGTACGCGAGGTTTGCGATGAGCCCCGTGACCACGGGCGCGGCCATGGAGGTGCCGCTCATGAAGTCGTAGCTCCAGCACGTGTTGCCGAGCCCCACGGTGTCGATGCGCAGGACGTCGCTTGTGCTCCATTTATCGGCTTCCAGGGCTGTGCAGAGGCCGATCTCGATATATGCCTGCCCGTTGGCGTCGTGGGAGACCTTGATCTCGCTGCCCGTGCGTCTGCATGCCTTGTAGAGATTGGTGGAGACGCCGACCCAGTTGCCGTTGGAGAGCGTGGTCTTCTCCGGGTTCGTCGTCGACGACCACCCGTTCGTGGTCTTGACCTCGAGCCAGGCGGTCGGGGAGCGGCCAGAGCAATATGCGGTGAGCCCGGCCATGCTCACCTGGCTCAGCTGCGACTCGTTTACGGGGACCTGCAAAACGATGCGCGTGCCGGCGGTGTCGTAGGCGTCGATTTTTGCCGCCCGCTGGATCTGGCTGCCGGTGATGAGCATGGAGCCGCCCTTGGTGTCAAACCCCATCTTGGTGTCGACGCTCGTGGTAAGGGCGTTGCCCGTGACGGTCGTGGCAACGAGCTTCTTGCCCGAGGCGAACGATTCGTAGCCCGTGCCGTCCGAGCTCCCCGCGTAGGCGATGCCGCCCATGGCGGTCGGGAGATAGCGCCCGAGCTTGACGGTTGCGGAGGTGGGGATGGTCGAGATGATGCCGCTGCCCGGGGCAAAGACGTTCGTGCGCGTGGCCCCGTAGTTGCTGTAGGCCGCGCGGGCCCCCGTCATATCGATGGCGTTGACGTAGGTTATGCCGGTGTTGGCGTCGGCCACGGTGGCTCCGTAGGTTGCGTCGAGGTCGGTGGCGCTGTTGCCCGAGGCGAACACCGAGGGAACCCCGTAGCTGTTGCTCAGGTCGAGTACCGACAGGTACATCTCGTCGCTCAGGGCAAAGCCGTCGGGCGTCCAGGAGTTGTTGGCCACGCGGATGTTGGCCCCGGCGCTCACGGCCTTTTTGAGATACGAGTACGCGGCGATGACGCTCGACGCCGCAAAATATTTGCTATTGGTGATCTTGACCGCAAGGAGCTTGGCCCCGCGCGAGACGCCCGAGACGCCGTAGCCGTTGGTCGTGGCGGCGATGATGCCGGCCACGTGGGTGCCGTGCCCATAGGTGTCTTCGACCTTGGCGGTGCTCTTGCTCGCGCTCACCACGTTGATGCCGTATTGGCCGCCGCCGATGTCCTTGGCAAGGTAGGGGGTCATGTCGGCCATGGAGTCTTTGAGGTCGGGGTGCGTGTAGTCGATTCCCGAGTCGAGCACGGCGACGATGCCGGCGGAGTTCTGCGCGTTCGTGTTCCAGGCGGCGTCGGCCACGGTGCTGAGCTTGTTGTAGAGGCTCGTGGAATACGTGGACGTGCCGCTGTTGCCCAGGGCCCACTGGTAGGCCGAGGCATCCGCGGTCGCGGTGACGTCGGTGGGCGCGCTTGCGGGCTTGTAGGAGCTCAGCGTCTCATTCGAGGCCAGGGCGAGGGAAGGCTCGTCTGCGGCC
Organism: bacterium; assembly: GCA_963611895.1. Lineage (GTDB taxonomy): Bacteria > Actinomycetota > Coriobacteriia > Coriobacteriales > Coriobacteriaceae > Collinsella. The sequence continues at coordinate 3,865 of CAVDTO010000083.1, read as the reverse complement.
GTCTCGCCGGTGGCTGCTTCGGTGTTGCCGTCGGTCTCACCGGTGTCGTCGGCCTCGGTTGCGCCGTCCGCGCTCAGGGCCGCGTCGGACGGCGCTCCGGTGCCCGCGTCGTCTGCGCTGTCGTTCCCAGTTGCGGAGCCATCCGTGTTCGCGGATCCGTCCGTACTCGCGGTACTGCCCGAGGCCTCACCGTCTGCGGCGGCAGTCTCTTTCGTTTCCGCGTCGTCGCTCGCGGCGGCAAGCCCTTCCGTTCCCGCATCGTCGGCCTCGGAGTCTTCGGCGTCTTCGCCCTGCTCGTCGCTTTCGGGATCGCTGCCATAGGTGTAGTTCGGCGAGGCGCTGAGCACCTCGGGCGAGGCGCCCAGGAGGTAGAGCAGCGACATCGTGTCAAACATTTCGTCGGTGCTGGTGATGAGCACCTGCCTGACCTGCACGTCGGCCGAGGTAACGATGTCGTCATTCTTGTGGATGCGCTCGTCAGCAGCCTCGAGTGCGGCCTCGGATATGGTCTTGCCCGTGGCGGCCTCGTAGCTGTCGCCGGTCGTTTCGTAGAGGGTCTCGACCTTGAGGTTCTCGGTGAGCTTGTCCCACTTCACTCTTTCGCTCGAGTAAGGCTCGGCAACGACGGTGGCGATGGCCTGGTGCTCCGCGTAAGAGCCCTTAGCGAGCATCTCGCTGATGTGGTTGTCCCAGCTGTCGGTGCTGGCGTTCTTCGATTGCGCGGTGGCCGCGTTGGCGTCTGCGGTCGAGACGGTGCTCGCGGCCTCGTTGCTGGCGACCGCCTCGGCGCTGCTCTGCTCGTCTTGAGTGGCGGCGACGGCGGCCGTGGGCAGGCCGCTCAGGGCAAAGATGAACGAGAACGTTACGGCGCCAAAATAGCGCGTTGCGCGCACAAGCGGTCTGAACATGGCGTGGCCTCTCAAAAGGTAAAAGCGCCCGGGGGCGCCGGTGTTTCCTGTACCAGTATAAAAATCCTGCGGCCCTCTGCAGCGAGACTTGCCCTGAACATGTGGTTGAAATGCAGAGAGTGCCCCGCATCAATTGCAGGTTGACTATCAAAATCGTCGCGAGCGCGCCCGTAGCAGATACAATCAAATGCATGTTTATCTGAGTAGCTCGGGGGAATCACCATGTCTACGGATCCCATCTCCATCACGCGCCGCGCGCTGTTCACCACCGGCGGCCTCATCGCCTCGTCGTTTGCGCTCCCGCGCGTCCCCGGGCAGGAGGGCGTCTGCAAGCTCATCGGCGCCACGCCCGCCGCCGCCGAGGAAAAGACCGACACCTTCACCGTGGACATCGCCTCGGAATCGACCATTCAGATCAAGGTCTTCGACGTTGCTTCCGCGGGCATGGATGCCACCTCTCCCGGCGTTGCAGGCGCGGCGATCACCGTCACGCCCCTCGACGTCGACGCCCCGGCAACGACGCTCATGACCAACGAGAGCGGCTTTGCGGTCATCGACCTCAAGGGCTACTGCAAAGAGGTGTTCGAGGACTTCCCGCGTTACATGTGCAACGTGATGATCGACATCTATCTTGAGGGCCACCGCAAGGTGAAGATGCTCAAGATGTGCGCCATCGGCTCGCGCATCTACACGCTCCCGTGCCCCAAGATCGAAAAGGGCGAGGAGGACGACCCGTATTTTCGCGCGATCGCGTTCGACGGCTGGGACGTTCAGTACAACGTCGCGACCTTCATGTATTCCACGGTGAACAGCGCGGCCCTGACGCTGACGGTCCAGGCAAGGACGAGCGTCGACCCAGACAAGGTGAAGGTGGAGTTCTGGCGCTGGCACACGGACAACCCGGTGCAGAGCAATCTCCCGGAATTCAAGGACAAAAAGGGCCTCATGCGCTTGCTCGGGTACATGAACCTGGGTGAAGAGGGAGAGGTCTGTTCGGACGACAAGGAGTTCCGCGAGGTAACGCTCAGGGGGCCCTTCCTGCTCGATAACTCAAACCAGGCCTTCGCCTCCGAGAACGACCGCTTTGTGGTGCGGCTTGTTGCCGACGGCAGCTATACGTACAAGGTCATCACCTATGCCCAGTTCAAGCGGATGCCCTTCAACGGGACGCAGACCGGAGACTTCGGCTTTCTGCCGAGCCTTAAGACGGACAGCCTAGCGTTTGACTGCGGCAAGATCCCCGGCATCGGTGACGACGGCAACATGGAGTTTTCGATCGGGTTTCCCCGATGGCGCGTTCTCTTCGCCTACGTCCCGCAGGGTTACGGAATCCTCGGCCTGCAGCTTCCCGCCCAATGGATTGGCAAATGGCCCGGCTCCGGGGGGGAGATGCGGCGTCTGCCAAATGAGAATTTCAAGGCAGCGAGCAAGACCTTTGTGAACTTCTCTCTCGGGCGTATTAAGGAAGTCGCGGAGCTCAAAGGGGGCACGTGGGCCCAGACGGTCTACAACAAGATCAACAACAAGGTCAATCCGGAGGGCGCTGAGGGCGGCAATGCCGGCGGCAACGCGGGTGGCGACGCTGCGGGCGGCGATGCCGGCAACGCGGGCGGCGACGCTGCAGGTGCTCAAGAGCAACCGCTGGACGCTAACGCGCCCCTCGCCGACAACGCGAATGACAGGAATGCCCAACGCCTGAGGTGGAGGTTCCTCCCCCGACTCTGGATTCAGATCGCCTTACAGGGCTATGGAGACATTGAGTTTAACGGCACCCGGCTCGGCGGCGGCATCAACTTCCAGGCTGCAGCCACGCTCTCGCAGACCGTTAACTGGTATTTTATGATCGGGTGGTTTCCGGTTTACATCATGCTCGGGATCGATCTTAACGGCGGAATCGGTGGCCGCGCGGGCTGGAGCTTTCCCTTTGAGGAGGGCTTCGACTTTGGGACTGCGTTTCTGAACTTCTGGAGAGACGCGACGTTCGACGTCCAAGGATCAAAGATCGCCCTCACCATCGGTGGCGCCGCAAGCGTTGGCGCCGGTCTCGGAATCCAGGACGTCTTCACGGGTGGCGCTCGCGGTTCGATCGGTTTCTCTCTTTATTTTGGGCTCTTTGACGGGTCGACCTATACCCAGGGCGTTGGGCCCACTCCATTTAGATTTGAGACCTACTGGTCGTGCACGGTGTTCTTCCAGGTATGGATGTTCAAGTACACGATGACGTGGAGCGGCAAGCTCAGTAAGTACGATTCTACCGACGACAGTAAGACCAAGGCGGCCTTTAGAACCATGTCCAACGCGTCCGAGCTCTCGTCGCTTATACAGGATTCGATCGCGAGCGGTGGGAGCACGCTCGAGGGCGCCCTGCCCGACGAATACCGGTTGCTCAGCGAGGACCAGATCTCGCTCGTGAGCGAGGATGGCTCTTCGGACATGACGGTAGACCCCAACGTGGGGCTGACGTTTGCCCAGCTCGCTGAACTTGCCAGCAGTCCATACGATGGCGGTACGGTCATCTGCGCCTCCGTTACGCAAGATACGCTCGAGTCGACAAACGAGTTGACGTTGGAGGCAACTGAGGGCTACATGTCGGAAGCAGGCGACGACGACACCATGCCGCCGCAGCCGCTGGATATCAAGTCGCAGGCAAACAAGGGCCAGGGCTTCTCTTCCATCGTGCGCACCTTTGGTACGACCGGGGGCGGCCGCAACGAGGAGACCATGTCGCTTGCGGATGCGGCCGACGAGGATGTATTCGATCCCATGGCGATCCCCGTGGGTACGCTCATCAGCCAGAGTGCGGACCCGGGTTATACGGTCATGGAATCTAAGTCTAAGCTCTACGATGGCGGTGCGGGCGTCTCGTCGCTCTCGGGCGTGAGCGACGACGGCGTCAAGTGCAACGCCTCCAAGTTCCTCGAGCACGTGTACAGCGACGGTCGTCCCAAGTTCGCGCA
>CAVDTO010000082.1:0-8169 GCA_963611895.1 bacterium | reverse complement strand
CTCCAAGACCTGCGCCTTGCCCCTCATGAGCTCGGCGCGCTCGGAGACCCGGTCGGCCTCGCGGTAGAGCCCGACGGCCTTCGCCTGGTCCTTGTCGAGCTTGACGCCGTTTTCCCACAAGCCTTGATTCCGCTCTTCACGCTCTTTGGCCATGGCTACTCCTCGCCGTTTGCCAGGGCAAGCTCCGCCCCGTCCCTCTCGGACGTCGTGACCAACGTCCGCTCGTTTTTGAAGATGTTATAAGAGCAGGTGCAAAGCGTCAGCACGTTGTTCGGGCGCGTGTCCGCGTCAAGGATAGTGCGGGCGTTGTCCAATTCGCATTCATACCAGTTCAGGTAATCCAAGTCATCGGCAAAAGAGGTGAACTTCGTCGCATTGGCGGCGTTGACGATCTGCGCGAAGCGCACCTTCATGACCTTCTTCTCGGTCGGGGTCTGCACCAGCACCTTCACGTGCTTCTTGGCGAAGCTTTTGTCGGTCGAATAGTTGCTCACCGCCGCGAACATGGAGCCGTCGTCCATGTGGTGCCCGTAAATGATGGCGTTCGACGAGCCGAACAGCCCGCCCTTGCAGTCGGCATCCAGATAGGGGATGCCGTATACCGACCAGTTGCCCTTGATATCGTGGTGCAGATAAAAGGTCGGATCGTCCGAATGCGCCTGCAAGATCGGATAGTTGACCTTCGTTCCCTTGATCGTGACCCATCCGATCACGTCGGGATTGACCTTCTGCCAGTGCTCCCAGTCCACGTCGGGGAACCCGTCCTTGTCCTCCGTCTGCTCGGCTGCGCTCGGCGACGGCAAGGGACTTGCCTCCCACGCCATCCAGAGCACGGTGCCGATGATGCCCGCCCCTGTAAGAGCCAAAGCCAAGGCGAGCGCGACGAGGCCTTTGCCGCCCCGGCGCGCTCCCTTCCTAGCCATGCTTCCTCTTCTTCGCGTTAGATTCCTTCGCGGCCTTGCGCGCGCTCACGGTGCTCATGAGCGACCTCGCGCCCTCCTCGCTTGCGGCCATGCCGACCACCTTGCAGCCGGCGACGGGGCTTTGCGTGACGCTGAAGGCCCCTTGCTCGTCCATGACGACGTAATGAAGGTTCATGCCATCCTCCCTACATCATGTCGCCGAGCTGGCCGACGATCTGGACGGCGGACGGGATGAGAACGATCGCGCACAGAAGAGGGATGAAGACGAGGATGACGACCGGCGTCATCTTGTTGGCCAGCGCCTTCACCTTCTTCATCGTCTTCGTGTACTGCGCGTCGCGCGCCATCACGGCCTGCGATTGCAGGATGCGCACGACGCTCGTGCCCTGCTCCTGCGCTTGGATGATCGCGTTCGAGAAGGACTTCACCAACGGCGTTCCGCACCTGGCCGACATGCGCTCGAGCGCGCGGCGCAGGTCCATGCCGAGAAGGTTCACGTCGGCGTCCACCTGCCTGAACTCCTGCGCGAGCTCGCCTTTGCCCTCCTGGCCGACGAGCTTGATGCCGCGCTCCAGCGAGTAGCCGGCGCGCACGCTCAGGCAGAGCAGCTCCAGGGTGCTGGGCACCTGCTTCTCGATCTCCTCTTGGCGCGTGCTGCGCATCGCGTACAGGAAGAGGTTCGGCAGCCACCAGCCGCCGACCACGCACCCCGCGATGCAGAGCGCCTTCATGGGCAGCTCGGTCGAGTCCGAGAGCCCGAAGATCAGAAAGCCGACCGCGCCCACGCCGGCGGCGGCGAGTATCTGCACGCCGCGCCACGTTTCCTGGGGCATCTTCAAGCCGGCTTGGGCGAGCTTGTCCTTGTCGACCTCGGCGTCCTCCGCGCGGGAGGGGAGGAGCTGCGCGAGCCTCGTGCCGAAGCCCAGCACCTTTTTCTTCGTTTCGTCCCTGCGCTCGGCTGCGTCCTCCTTGCGGGACTTCTCCCTTTGCGTGAACTCGGGGAACTTGCTGTTGACGATCATCGTGACGAGCGCGACCGCAGCTGCGGCGGCCAGAAGCCCGACGACGATTCCCATTGCTGTCATTTCCTGCCTCCTTTACCGGCCTAGTCGAGCTTGATGTCGGCCATCTTGTTCAAGATGAGCACGGTGACGAGCTCGATGACGGCCACGCCCGCTATGATCGCCATGCCCGTGGGCTGGCTGTAGAACTCGTCGTAGCCCTCGTAGCAGAACCACGTGAAGGCGAACGCCACCGCGGGCATCGCGGCGACGATCTTGATGGTCATCTTGATCTCGCTCAAGGAGATCTCGAGCTCGTTGCGCATCTTGGTGCGCTTCGCCAGGGTGTCGGCGAGCGACTCAAGCGAGCTTGCCAGGTCGGAGCCCGTCTCCTGTTGGATGCGGATGATCGTGGCGAGCATCTCGACGTCGGCGTTGGCGGTGCGCCGCGCCATGCCGGCAAGCGCCTCGGGCAGGGTGGAGTCGGAGTAGCTGACCTCGTTGTATACGGACTCGAACTGCCCGCGCAGGGGCTCTTCCGCCTGGTCGGCGACCGTCTTGATGGAGCGCGTGACGCTGAGGCCGCTCCTGAGGTTCTCGGCGATCTGACGCTCGGCCTGGGAGAGCTGCTCCTCGAACTTGCGGGTGCGCTTCTTGCCCTTGGAGCCGAGAACGAGCCAGGTCGCCAAGGGGATGCCGACGAGGGCGGCCGCGGCGGGCAGGGTCCCGCCCGCGATGGACGCGACGAGGGCGCCCGCGAGCGTGCCTGCGAGCAGCTTGACCGCGAACGGTCCCGGGTTCGGCTCGAGGCCCGCGAGCGCGAGCTTTCGCTCCACAGTGCCCAGGGATGCGACGTCGGCGACCTTCGTCGGCTGCCCCTTCCTCTCCTTCTTCTTCTTGGCGGGCTTGCGGCTGCCCTGGACGCGCTCGATCCTCTTCTCGGCGAGCAGCCACCAGCCTGCGTAGAGGATCCCTGCGACGACGAGCGCCGTCACCGTCCAGCTGATAACGTCCATCCCTAGCCCTCCTGCATCCACTCGAGCTTGTAGTCGTAGCCGGCCTCGCGGATCTTCGTCATGATGGCGGCGGGCTGCGTGCCGCACGCCCTGTGCTCGCCGACGACGTGGCCGGACCCGTCCAGGCCCTTCTGGTCGAACTCGAAGAGCATGTCGTGCTGGATCGTGCCCTCCTGGTAGTTGCCGACCGCCATGATCTCGGTGACGACGCGGCGGCCGTCGCTCTTGCGCTGCACCTGCACAACGAGGTCGATCGCCTGCGCGATCTTCGACCAGATGGTGTCCTCGGAGAGCGTCGAGTCGCCCTGCTTGACGAGCGTCATGAGGCGGATGAGCGCCGCCTGAGCGTCGTTGGCGTGGATGGTCGACATCGAGCCCTCGTGTCCGGTGTTCATCGCCTCGAGCATGGTGTAGGCCTCGGGCCCTCGGCACTCGCCGACGATGATGCGGTCGGGGCGCTTTCGCAGCGCTGCGACCAAGTGGTCGTTCAGCGTGATCTCGCCCTTGCCCTCCGAGTTGGGCTTGCGCGACTCGAAGCGCACGACGTGCGGATGGCTCTTGTGCACCAGAAGCTCGCAGGTGTCCTCGATCGTGATGATGCGCTCGCCGCTCGGCACGAAGCCTGAGAGCATGTTGAGCATCGTGGTCTTGCCGGAACCGGTGCCGCCCGAGATCAGGATCGAGCAGCGCGAGGCCACCGCCGTGGCCAGGAACTCCAGCTCGTCTATCGTCAGGGTTCCCGACGCGACCATGTCGCGATAGGTGAGGCGGTTCTGCTGGAACTTACGGATGTTCATCGTGGACCCGTCCTTGGCGGCGGGGAACAGCGTGCCGTTGAAGCGCGACCCGTCCTTCAGGGCCGCGTCCTCGATCGGGTTCGCCGAGTCGAGGTGCCTGCCGGTGGTGGCGGCGATGCGGTTCATGACGCGGACCACGTGCTCCTCGCTCTCGAAGCGCACGTCCGTGAGGATCAGCTTGCCGTTCTTCTCGACCCACACCTCGTGCGGGAGCATGTTGCCGTCCTCGTCGAAGCCGCCGCCGTTGACCATGATCTCGGACACGTCCGGGTCGGCGAGGAGCGGCTGCAAGGGCCCGTAGCCGAGGAAGTCGTCGGAGAAGCGCGTGATGAGCTTGCCGATCTCGGACTCGGGGATGGGCAAGTACTCGGCGGCGCGGCTCTTCTCGTTCACCACGTCGCGGATGAGCCCGCGGATGACGTCGTCGTCCACGTTGCCGGAAAGGAGCGGGACGCGCGTCGAGAGCTCGTCCTGCACCTCGTTCTTAAGCTGGGTAACAAGCGCCTGACGCTCGGCGTCGGCGCGGTCTATCGCGTTTGCCATGCGCTCACGCCTTAGTTCTCGGCGTCGGCATCGGCGTCCTGGGCCGTGCCCTCGGTCGCCTCGGCGGTGCCGTTGGACGCGCTCACGCTCTTCTGGGAGTTCTTGTTGGTGTCGGCCTTGGAGTGCAGCTCGAGGCTGATGCTCGCGGCGGAGCGGATGGAGTCGGCCTCCTTCGAGCTGACCTCGACGGTCACGGTCGTGTAGCTGGACGCGCTGCCGTCGAGCGACGAGCCGAGCGCGATGACGGTGGCCTTCGAGGTGATGCGGTACATCGACTTCTCGCCGCTCTTCTTGCCGAGGACGTCCACCTCGTCGCCGACCTTGAGCAGGCCGGAGAAGCCCTGGGAGTCGTCGACGCTGATGGTCACCGCCTTCTTGCCGGCCTTGGTGGCGTTGGCGAGCGAGGCCGTGTTGCGGCTGGCGCTCAGCATCGAGTCGGTGACCTGGGAGCCGGAGTCGATCCGGGTGCCCGCGACCTGGCCGACGAAGGCCTCGGTCTTGGAGAGGGCGCCGCTGCTCACGTATTCCTTGGGAACCTCCTTGACGGCGAGCATGTCGCTCGTGATGGTGTCGCCGGCCTCGACGGTCTGCGCCGCCACGACCACGTTGGTCATGCCGTCGTGCATCTTCGCGAGCTCGGCGCTCGACGTCGCGCCCGTGTAGAGGCCGAACGCGAGCCCGAGCGCGGCCACGCCGCTCGCCACGGTCGCGGCACGGCTCAGCTTGCGCACGCGCGACTCCATGCTCATGGGATCCGCCTTCGCCTTGGCGGCGGCCACGGCCTCCTCCTCGGCGATGGTCTGCATGACGCTCACGCCGCTGCGCAGGGTGCGCCCGCGCGCGTCGGTGCGCTCCTTCTTGCTGCCCTCCATGTCAAGGTTGATCTTCTTAGCCATTCTTCCTGCCTTTCGCTTGGCCATGCCCTAGATTTTCGATTGAATCGGCCGTGCAGGCCGTTGTCGATATTTTACCAAAGAAACCCGCAGGTCAAACCCGCGCAATCTCCCGTATACGGCAAAAGGCGGTCCCAGGACCGCCCTCTACGGTGCCGCTATTCGTCGTCTTCCTGGTTGGCGTCCGATATGGCGTCCTGCACGCGCTCCGTGAGCGCTGCGGGCACCTCGTCGGTCGTGTGAGAGGTGAAGACGACATCGCTCGCGCCTTCCTCAGCGACGTAGACGCCGCAGACGTCCGTGGCCGGGCGCCACGCCTTCTCTATCGAATAGGGCACGACGCTGCACCCGTTCTCGCAGCCGAGCGAGATCTCGTTCAAGAGCTTGCCCAGGGTCATGGGCACGTATTTTCCCTCGAGCGTCACGTAGACGCCGATCGCCCTCATGGTCTGAGGCACGGCCGATGCCGGCGCCTCCTCGACCCACACGCACACGCGGCCCTTGGTGCCGTTTTGCCTCAAGGAGGACACCACCTGCTCGGCGATGGCCTTGCCAGGGTCGTCGGCGTTCTTGGTGACGAGGCCGGAGCCCGACGCCTTGGTGGAGTCCACGGCCACGGCCAGGTCGTTCTCCATGTTGCTGCGAGTCGCGAACGCACCGCCGAGGTCGATGACTCCGACGAGCATGACCGAGACGAGCAGCACGCACGCGAGGAACCCGATGGTGATGTTGCCGGCCTCGTCCGCCAACCGGGCCCGACGCCCAGCCGAGCTGAGCCCGAAGACCTTGCCCAGGCCTCGCAGCCGAGGCCGAGCCGTTCGAGCGGAACCCGTCAAAGCGGTTTCGCTCGCCGCCGACCCAGCGCTAACCTCGCCCCTTCCAAAGCCCGAAAGCCTCGCAACCGGATTCAAGCCCTGCGCCGAACGGCGCGAATCAGCCTTGACCATAAGCGCCCCTCTCATCGGATCTCGATTCGGTCGTTGTCGACGATGTCGTGGGACAGGTGCCGGTTGAGCGTCACGCCCGAGAGCCCGGGCAGGTTGATGATCGAGGCGATCCTGTATTTCAGGTCGGCCTCGACGTGCGCCACGGCCTTGTCGTGCACGAGCTGCCCCTCCTCGAGGTTCAGCTCGTCCTTGACCTTGGAGTCGACGTCGCTCTTGCTCTGCTCGGTGTAGGAGGTCACGACGCAGTTCTCGATGGTGAGCCCGTCCTTGTCGAGCAGGGCGCCCTCGGCGATCGCATCGCGCACGTAGGCGTTCTTGTCCGCGCTCGTCGCAAGGGCGGTGGCGTTCACGTCCCAGCTGCCCTTCGTTATCTGCGCGTCGAGCGACATGATCTGCAACCCCGCCAAGCACAGCTGGATGATGGCGATCGCCGTCACCAGCAATATCGGCAAAGCGATCGCGAACTCGACCGTCTCGGCTCCTTTTTCGTCTTGCAGCTTCATCGTTCCCCTTTAAAGGTTTGAGATTTTGTATTCATGAGTGCCGGTTGGATTCAACAGTCGGTATGAAAGGGTGACCCTCTTAGTGGTGCTTGTTTCGGGGTTGTGCTTAAGGACTATGTATTCACCGCCCTTTCTATCCAAGGCGGATGAGGGCGTTGCGAGGCCGGTCGTTTGGCGGAAGCGGGTGTTCTTGAGGCCGGAGCAGGTGTAGGTTGCTCCGATCTCGGGAATGCTGTAGGTCGCTTTCGAGGCGTTCACGCTCACCGATCCTGAGGCCGAGACGATGTCCATCTTTCCAGTCCTCAGGTTTAGATAGATGTAACGGCCGTATGAAGTCCTGTACTGCTGAACGATGTCGAGCCATACGTATTTTGCCGTGTCGGCGGTGAAGGTTCCCGGCCAATCGACGGACATGGTCTTAGTGCCTTGCTCGACGTTGCGGGTCTCGATGAAGGCCTGACGATTCGTTTGCGTGAAAATGCTTCTGTACCCGTTTCCTGATGCGGTTTTGCCAACATAGGTGGGGCAAAGGAAGGCCTTGGTCAAGGTCAGGATCTCACCCGTGTAGACGTTGATCGTATAGGTCTCCGACCCGGCCTGGACCGTGACCTGCCCCTGGGCGTCGGCCGCTTTGTCGGTGATGCCGACGGCGCCCGTCGTCTCGTCGACGCCGACCTCGACCTTCTCGTCGTCGAAGGACTGCGCAGTCACGCTGAAGTCGCTGAGCTGCTTCCTTATGGCGCCGAGCGCGTCGTCCCCGTCGGAGCCGTGGTGCTCGACGGTCTTGCCGGTGTTGGTGGTCGACTTGCAGAAAAGGTAGAAGTTCTTCGTGCTGAGCGTCGAGAAGACGAGGTTATGGCCGGACTGCATGATTTCCTGCCCGCTGGAGTCCTCGATGCCCCAGGTGAAGCTCTTGATCTGCTCGGTCGTCCAATTGCTCCCGTCCGTCCTGTCGACGTCCGAGGTCGAGGAGCAGGTGGCGACGAGCATGTCGCCCATGCCGCAAGCCGCGCCCCAGGCCTTGCCGAACACGGTCTGCCAGGGCCTCTTCGCCGTGATGGTCACGGTCGCGGCCTGCGTGGTGCGCGTGGCGGCGATGTCCTTGGTGGTGCCGTCCGCCTGCGCGAAGTGATGGACGTAGTCGGTCTGCTTGTTGTCGCCCCAGGAAACGGTGACGGTGTAGTCCATCGCCTTCAACGTGGGCGCGTCCGACTCCGCCGCCGCTCGAAGAGCCGCGTCGTCGGCGTCCGGCGTGACCACGAGCGTGCGCGCCGCGGCGGTCGCGCCCGAGTTCGCGGCGGTGTTGGTGAGGATCATGTTCCCGAGGTCCAGCAGCGCAACGGCGAACAGGAGCAGGATCGGCATGCAGATGGCGAGCTCGAGCGCGCTCGCGCCCCTCTCGTCGCGCCACTGCCTTCCAATCCATTCCTTAGCTTTGCTCATCGGTTCACCTCGCGGAACTTATGGTTTGTTCGGAACAGTGCCGCCGAAGGGTACTGCGGCGGCACCGAAAAAGGAGATTGAGAGGTCGTCTATCGGTTCCCCT
>CAVDTO010000081.1:0-8183 GCA_963611895.1 bacterium | reverse complement strand
ATGGCTGCTACCTTCCGGTCCTGACCAGATTCGGAACATATCGTCATCCGAACCCCTCGAGCGCGCGTGGCGCTCTAGCTATAGTACCCGCTCACGCCCAGCACGTCGAGAGGGCAAATGCAGGCCAAGCCCGCGCGGGAACAAAGCCGAAAGCGCAGAACCCCTGCCGGGATACCGCGCATCGCGGACCAGAAGCGACTTTGTTCCAATCCACAGCCCGGCGCCAGACGCCGCGCAGCCCCATTTTGATGAAAAAGGTGTACACATTTTTCATCATTTTTAAGCGGCCGAGCGCAATCAGAACGAACACGCGTCTTAAGGCAGCACGAAGCGACACCAGGCGCTATCTCAGCTTGAAGGCTGCTCGGGCGGCTGATTCGCCGGCGGCGATGAGGTTGCGGCGCGCTTCTTCTTTGGTGAGCGCTTGCTCAAGCGGCATAGGTTTGCGGCAGATGGGGAACACGAGGTCGATGCCTGCGTCGTAGACGGCGGTGAGTTCATCGGCCCGGCCGCCGACCACGGCCACGACCGGACAGCGGCACTTGGCGGCACGCTTAACGCGAGCGGCCACGCAGGCCGGCGCCTTGCCGCCCGCGGTCTGCTCGTCCATGTTGCCCTCACCCGTGATCACGAGGTCGGCATCGGCGGCCAGGGCGTCGAACCCGGCAGCACTGAGCAGGGCCTCCGCACCCGAGACGAGTTCCGCCCCAAGCGAGAGCAGCGCCGCACCCAAGCCGCCCGCAGCGCCCGCGCCCGGCACCGAGAGCACCGAGTTGAACGCGCGCTTGGGTTTGGGGCGAGGCGCGTTTTGGCCCGCGTCGATAGCGGGCGTATTGCCTGAGGCAAGCCCCTCGGCCGCGTTGTCGCCATGGGCATCGCAGGCAAGAGCGCTGCGGCCCGCAACCTCATCGCACCCGGCGTCGGAGGAAGCGAGCTCCTTGCGGGCGGCGTCGAGTAGGCGGCCGTAGTTGATCATCCAGCTGTCGTAGGTTTTGAGCATAGCCGCGTCATCTGCGGGCAGGCCCTTTTGCTTGCCGAAGACCGCGAGCGCGCCACGTGCTCCCACCAGCGGGTTCGTTACATCGGAGAGCACCGTGAGCTCCACGCCCGCCAAGGCTTCCGCGGCCGGGGCGAGGTCGATGTTCGCCACATTTGCGAGGCCCGCAAGACCGGGCTCGATCGGCTCACCGGCCTCGTTGAGCAGGCGCGCTCCGAGGGCCTGCAGCATGCCCGCGCCGCCGTCGTTGGTGGCACTGCCGCCCAGCCCCACATATATGCGGCGCGCGCCCTGGGCCACGGCGTGGAGCAGCATCTCGCCCACGCCGCGCGTACTTGCCGCAAGCGCCGCCTCTTCCGTGCAGGGCGAGGCGTCGATACCCGCGGCCTGTGCCATCTCGATCACCGCCGTTGCGGGAGCATCGGCTTGACTGCCCGGCTGCTCCTGGGCGCCGCCGCGTTCGCCAAAGCAGTCGCTCTTACACTCGCACCGGACGTCGCCGTCATCTTCAGTGCCCTCGCCCACGCACTCGCGCCCGCTCTCCCCCGCTCCTTCGCGCTGCAGCAGATAGCGCGCGCGGACCGGGCCGCCAAAGGGGCCCGAGACCTCGACCTCCTGCATGGTTCCGCCAAGCGCAGCAGCGAACGCCTCGGCCGTGCCCTCGCCGCCGTCGGCCAGGGGAACGCACGCGACATCGGCCGTAGGCTCCACGCGGTACACGCCCTCAGCAACCCAGGCCTCAACCTGCGCGCTCGAAGCGCTCCCCTTGAACGAATCGATGGCCAGCACCACCTTGCGCCGGCGCGACGCAGGCACGGAGAAGCGCGCGGCAAAGGAGCTGTCGGCACTCATTGCGCTTGCATCAGGCGAGGAAACCGGTTCGATAGCAGCCGAATCGGTGCTCGCGGCGCAACCGCAAGCCGAGCGAGCGGCCCTGCCGTGCGCCGAACAGCAACTCTCGTCAGAACCCTCGGCGACCTTGGACCTCTCCACCTCCGCGAGTGCCTCAACGTGCGCGGCATTGCCTGCGAGCTGCTCGTTTCTCCCGTTCCGCAGCTCTGCAAAAAAGTCCGTGAGCATGGCGGCGCACTCATTGCCGAGCACGCCGGGCACCACCTCGAACGCATGGTTCAGGCGCTCGTCGGCATTGAGGCTGTAAAGCGACCCGAGCGCGCCGCCTTTGGCGTCGGCCGCGCCGTACACGCAGCGGGCCACGCGCGCGTTGACCATGAGGCCCGCGCACATGCAGCAGGGCTCGAGCGTCACGTAGACCGTGCAGTCCGAAAGCCGCCAGCGCCCAAGCTTGCGCGCAGCCGCACACAGGGCGCTGAACTCCGCATGGGCCGAGGGATCCTCGTCGAGCTCACGGCGGTTATGCGCCCGTGCGATGACCTCGCCCTCATGCACCACCACGGCACCGATGGGCACCTCGCCCAGGTCGCGCGCCCGAGCGGCCTCGTCCAGCGCCTCGCGCATATAGAGCTCGTCAACGTCTTTGAACCCGCAGCGTTCCACCATGCGCACACCATTCAGTTGTTCAGATTGAAAATGGCGGAGAGAGGGGGATTCGAACCCCCGGGACGCTCACGCGCCCAACGGTTTTCAAGACCGCCGCTTTAAACCGCTCAGCCATCTCTCCGTGGGAAGCATCATAACATCTTTGCGCGCGGCCGCCCGCGCCTTGCCCGGCTAGGCCTCTAGCACCCGAGCCACGAGCTCGTTTACTGCGTGCTCGAGCGCCTCTTCTTCTTCCTGCTTGTGGCCGCGCTGCCACCAGATCTCTACCAGGCGCACGATGCCGCCCGCCGCGAACTGCGCGGCCTGCTCGAGCGGAATCCCCTCGCCAATGACGCGCGCACCGGCGCGGTGGCGCTCGCAGATGGTCTCGGCCACCTTGTCGCAAAAGACCGTGGACATCTTGCCGGCCATGGAGCTCTTGAAGATGTTGGCCATGAGCTTCTCGTGCCGGCGCAAGAAGTCGATGAGGATCTGCAGGATTGCCTCGCGTTCGGCGCCCGCGTCCTGCTCGCCGAGCTCCTCGTCGGCCGCGCGCTCGCCGCGCTGCTGCATGTCGATGCGCAGGCTGTCCACAAAGAAAGCGAAGAACGCGTCTTTGTCGGCAAAGTGCTTGTAGAACGTGGTGCGGCGGATCATAGCCTCGTCGCAGAGGGTGGCCACGGTGATGTTCTCGTAGGGCATCTCCTCGAGCAAGCGGGTGAATGCCTCTATGAGCGCGCGGTAGGTCTTCTTAATGCGCAGATCCATGTGTGCCTCCCCTATGCGAGCACTCGCCTTGCCGGCGCCCTCAAACCGCTGTCAAAAAAGCGTCGTTTTGGCAATCTTCGTCCGCTAGCGAACACCTGTCAACAACCTTGGCCAACCCTCACGCATCGTTAACAAACGAACGCGGTTTAAGCGGCGCAATTTACATATGCGACACATGTTTCTTTTAGGACATTTGTGGAATATAATCCCTCAAAACCAAAGGAACCATCATCTAACTATGGAGTGGTGCAGGTGAAGGAAAAGCTGTTCGGGTGGGTTGTTCGCCACCGCAAACCGATAATCGCGTTCTACGCGGTCGTCGCGCTCGTCTGCCTCTTTTTGAGGCAGTTCGTGGGCGTGAATTACGACATCACGAGCTACCTCCCCGACGAGGCGGCATCCACCGTGGCGCTCAACACCATGGGCGACGAGTTCTCGGGCGACATCCCCAACTGCCGCGTGATGGTGCCCAACGTCTCCATCGCCGAGGCGCTCAAGTACAAAAAGAAGATCGCCAAGGTCGACGGCGTGGAAGAGGTGCTCTGGCTCGACGACTCGGCCGACATCGACCAGCCGCTCGAGACGCAGGACACCGACACGGTGGAGACCTACTACAAAGACGGCAACGCGCTCTTTAACGTGACGATCGACACCGAAAAACAGATCGCCGCCACCGACGCCATCCGCGAGATCGTGGGCAGCGAGGGCGCCATCACCGGCACGGCCATGTCCAACGCGCTCGCCGCCACCTCCACCGAGAGCCAGATCAGCATCATCACCGCCGCGGCCATCGCGATCATCTTCCTGATCCTCGTGATCACCACCAACAGCTGGGCCGAGCCCATCCTGGTGCTGCTGGGCCTGGGCGTCTCGGTGTTCATCAACTGGGGCACCAACCTCATCTTTGGCGAGATCAGCTTCGTCACCAACTCCGCCGGCTCCATTCTGCAGGTGGCCATCGCGCTCGACTTCTCGGTCTTCTTGCTGCACCGCTTTAACGAGGAGCGCGGCAAGCACGGCTCCGTGGAGCAGGACATGATCGAGTCGTGCTGCATGAGCTCCGTGGCCGTGTTCTCGTCGGGCTGCACGGTGTGCATCGGCTTCATCGCGCTCGCGGCCATGCAGTTCAAGATCGGTCCCGACCTGGGCCTGGCCCTTGCCAAGGGCATCGCCATCAGCCTGGTCTCGGTCTTCTCGTTCACGCCGAGCGTGTTCGTGCAGTTCGACGGCTTTGTGCAGAAGACCCAGCACAAGCCGTTCATTCCGCCGCTGGGCAAGTTCGCGCGCCTGGTGCTCAAGGTCTGCATCCCCGCGGCCGTGGTGATCCTCGCCGTGGTCTACCCCGCGCGCACCGCCTCCACCTCCACCGACATCACCTACTACTACGGCACCTCGCACATCTTTGGCACCGACACGCAGCTCGGCCAAGACATGGAGAAGGTCAAGGCCGTGTTCGGCAACTCCGACACCTACGTGGTGCTCGTGCCGCGCGGCGAGGTCAGCCAGGAGCAGGCGCTTTCCGACGCGCTCAAGAAGCTCCCCGAGGTCAAGTCGATCCAGAGCTACGTTGACGTGGCGAGCCCCTACATCCCCACGGGCATGGCCGAGAAGTCCACGCTTGAGCTGGTAGAGGGCAAGAACTACAGCCGCCTGGTGCTCACCGTCACCGTGCCCTACGAGGGCAGCTCCACCTTTACGACGGTCAAGAAGATCCGCAAGATCGCGAACAGGTACTACCCGGGCAAGGCCATGCTCGCCGGCGAGGGCGTCTCGACCACCGACCTCAAGGACACGATCACCGTGGACAAGGACAAGGTCGACCTCATCGCCGTGGTGGCCGTGTTCGTGGTGCTGCTGCTCGCCACCAAGAGCATCAGCCTGCCGGTGATCCTGGTGCTCGTGATCGAGACCTCCATCTGGCTCAACTTTGCGGCGCCGCTCTACACGGGCATGAACGAGTTCTTCTTGGCATACCTCATCGTGAGCTCCATCCAGCTCGGCGTGGCCGTTGACTACGGCATCCTCATTGCCGACCGCTACCGCGAGGACCGCGTGACCATGCCCAAGCGCGAGGCCATGCTCGAGACCATCGAGGCCTGCACGGTGCCGGTTCTGACCTCGGGCTCGGTGCTCTTGATCTGCGGATTCTTGATCCACGCGATCTCGAGCCACGGCGTGCTCAAGCAGATCGGCTGGTTCTTGGGCGTGGGCGTGAGCATCTCGCTCGTGGCCGTGCTCTTTGCGCTGCCGGGCTTTTTGTACGTGCTCGACGGCGTGATCGGCAAGACCACGCTGCATTCGAACTTCTTGCCCAAGGGGGCGAGCACGGGCGCCGGTGCGGGCGCGGTGGCGGGTGCCGTTGCTGCTACGGCCGCGGCTGCCGGTGAGGCCGGGACCGTTGCCGGTGGCGCTGCCGCCGGAGCTGCCGGGGCCGTCAAGGCCGCCAAGGCCGCCGCTTCCGACTCCGACGCCTCCCCCGCTCAGACCGCTGCCGCCGTGCCCGCCGAGGCCGGCTCCTCCGCTCAGTAACTCACAGGGAAAGGACCCTCAACCATGAACACCAACACCACCGCCCAGGAGCTCGAGGATCAGCGCGACCTCGTGCGCCGCCCGCGCAAGCGCATCGCCGCCATCGCCATCGCCGCCGGGCTCGCCGTGAGCCTCGCCGTGCCGAGCGCCGTCGTCTTTGCCGAGGGCGTGGGCTCCACTTCGAGCACCGCCAGCGCCACCACGCAGTCGGCGAGCACGAGCAAGGTCGGCTACAAGAAGAACCAGGTGGTCTACGTTAAAACCGACGCCGACGGCAACCGCTCCGGCGTGTACGTGGTCAACAGCTTTGAGGCCAACAAGGGCGCCAAGTTCAGCGATGCCGGCGAGTACACCAAGGTCACCAACCTCTCCACCACCAAAAAGCTCAAGGACAAGAACGGCTCCGTTGCCGTGACCGGCCAGGGCGTGCAGGACTTTGTGTACCAGGGCGACCTCGACAAAGAGACCGCCATGCCCTGGAACGTGACCGTGAGCTACGCGCTCGACGGCAAGGAGGTCTCGGCCGAGGAGCTCGCCGGCAAGAGCGGCAAGCTCACCATGAAGCTCAAGGTGGAGAAGAACGACTCCTACACCGGCGGCGACTACGCCGACAACTACCTGGTGCAGATCACCGGCTCGCTCAACAACACCGAGGCGCACGAGATCGAGGCCGACGGCGCCACCACGGCCGCCAACGGCTCCGACACGCAGCTCACCTACATGGTGATCCCGGGCTCCACGGGCGACTACACCATCACCGCCGACGTTGAGGACTTTGAGTTCGACGGCTGGCAGATCGTGGGCGTGCCGCTGAGCCTTGCCATGGATATCGACACGAGCGACGTGGACACGAGCCAACTCAAGGAGCTCTCCGACGGCATCGCCAGCGCCAACAGCGGCGCCGGCCAGATCGCGAGCGGTGCCAAGACGCTTGCCGCCTCGCTCGCCACGGCCAACAGCGGTGCGGCCACGCTGAGCAGCGGCGCGGCCCAGGTGAACAGCGGCGCAGCCACGCTCGCCAACGGTGCCGACCAGGTGAACAGCGGCGCCGGACAGCTGAGCAGCGGTGCCGATACGCTCTCGACCGGAGCCGACTCGCTCGCCGCGGGCACGAGCCAGCTCAACAGCAAGGTGCCCACGCTCGTTAACGGCGTGAACAGCCTCAACAGCGGCGCCACGAGCGTGAACACGGGCGCGGGCAAGCTCGCCAGCGGCGCGGCCTCGCTCTCCGCGGGCCTCACCAAGCTGCAGGGCAGCGCCGAGACCATCTCGAGCACGATCAAGGCGATCGATGGCGGCTCGCAGGCGTATGTGAGCGGGCTGCAGAGCAGCGTTGCGAGCACCACGGAGCAGGATGAGGACGCCGAGGTTGCGCTTGACAGTGCTAAGAGCAACGTGAAAGACTACGGCGACTCGCTCAAGACGAGCCTCGGCAGCAACGTCAGCAAACTCAACGATGCGCTCGCTGCCGCCAAGACCGCGCTGCAGGGGAACACGACGAGCGACCAGGCGGCCGCCGCAAAGAGCGCCGCGGACTCGTCCAACAACGCCGTTCAGAACATCACAGATGCGAAGACGGCAATTAAGGAGGCGAAGGCCGCTTACGCTGCCGCCCAGGACGAGGGTGCCAAGACCGCAGCAGCCGCCAAGCTCGACGCAGCCCTGGCCTCCCTCGAAAAGGCTTCCTCGAGTGCATCGGCCGCAAGCAGTAGCGCAGAGCAAGCGGAGTCGGCGTCGACCACAAACGGCAACGTCCAGGCGGCCATCGGCTACATCAACGGCGCGCAGCAGGGGATCGGCACCCTCTCGGGTTCGCTCAGCACCAGCTTCGATACTCTCAACGACAAGGTCAACGCGCTCGCCACGGTCTCCGGCAACTACGGCGGAACCCAGGGCGCGCTCCAGGCGCTGAACGGCGCCCTCAGCGGTTACACCACCGCGCAATCCGGCCAGACGCACAGCCTCTCCGAGGCCATCGCCCTCATGGACGGCGCCATCAACCCTGCTGCGCCCACGGCTGAGAACCCCGGTCTCGTTGCCGGCATGACCTCGGCTGCCACTGGCGCGAGCACGCTCAGCTCCGGCGCCATCACGCTTGCCGCCGGCACCGACCAGCTCGCCGCCGGCACGCAGACGCTCGCGAGCAGCACGCCGGCGCTCGCCGACGGCGTGACGCAGCTCAACAGCGGCGCCGTCCAGCTGAGCTCCGGTGCCAAGACGCTCGCCTCGGGCGCCACCGCGCTCGCCAACGGCATGAGCTCGCTCGCCTCGGGCGCGGCCACGCTCGCCAACGGAACCAACTCGCTCGCTTCGGGCGCGGCCACGCTCGCCAACGGCACGCAGCTGCTCGCCGACGGCGCCAACACGCTTGCCACCGGCTCGCAGACCCTCG
>CAVDTO010000080.1:0-8203 GCA_963611895.1 bacterium | reverse complement strand
GGTCAGGACCGCATGCGTCTGCACGGTGGCGCTGCTCCCGGCGGTGGAGACGCTGCCCTCGCGGACCGTCTCGAACGCGTCCGCCGACATCATGAGCGTCTCGCTACTGTTCTCGTCGGCAAGCTTCGCGATCTGCGCGAGCGAGATCCCCTCGCCCAGATTGAACGACAGCTCGGTGCCGCCCGCGCTCGTGAGCTGCAGCTTCTTCTTGGATCCGAGCGAGAGCTCGCCGATCGTCGTGTTGCTCGGATAGTCCACGCTCCGCGGCGCCTTGAGGGTCGCGTTGGTGGGCAGCTTGAAGGTGTCGACGAGGGTGATGGGATCGACCTGGCAGATCGTATAGTTGAACTTGAGGATATAGACCTGGAGGAATATGCAGACGCTCGCGGTGAGCTGGATCTTGAAGCGCGGATCGAGCTCGCCCTGTGACTGGCGCACGCCTTCCCAAAACGCCAGGTAGAAGGGGAAGGAGAGCGAGCCGCGAACGCCGAGGGTGATGGCATCGCGCACGCCGGCACCGAGCGCGAGCGTGAAGCACGGCGTAAAGGTGAAGGCCAGGCGCGAGTTCTGGAAGTCGAACGACGCATCGCGGAAGAAGTTGAGGAAGTGCTCCAAGAGCGAAGAATCGTCGCTGCTGAGCGGGAACGCCCAGGCCGCGCGGAACTGCACGTTCGTGCTCAGGGTGATGCCGAACGAGAAGTAGAACGGAACGATACCGATCAGGAACGGGCGGTTGAAGCTCCAGGAGATGTTGAAGAACCCGATGATGTTGAGGGAGCCGGTCACGGCCGAATAGTCCGGGTTGTACGTGAACTCGCCGTAGCCCTGGATGCCCAGGGCCATGTAGACGCTCCAGAACTTGTATTTTTGCTGCTGGAGCTCGCCGTTCTCGCCCTCGGGCTGCACAGCGGCGTCCTCGCCGCCCTGGCCGCCATCGCCGCCCTGGCCGCCATCGCCGCCATCGCCGCCTTGGCCGCCATCGCCGCCTTCGCCGCCTTCGCCGCCCTGGCCGCCATCGCCGGCATCATCGTTCTCGCCCGGCACGGGAACCCTCCAGCTCTCGGGCAGCAGATGGTCCCTGGCCCAGCCCGCCACGCCGCTGGCGCCGGCGTACTCCACGGCCTCGTTGAAGCGTTTGCCGTAGATATCCGTCCAGGCCTTGACCGTGTCGTCCACGGTCTCCATTGTGATCGCATCGGCCTTGAACGGGTTGATCGTGTCTTTGCCGAAGCCGCGCTTGACGTAGCCGTAACCGATCTTTCCGCCCACTTTGCCAAGGTAGTAGATGCCGTAGACGAGGTTGAACTTGGGGAGGTTGAGGGTGATGTTGACGCTCTGCGAGTAGCCGGGCACCCAGTCGGGCAACGAGAATTGCAGGATCGGCAGGTCGCCATCGAGCACGCTCGGGAACAGGCTCAGGTTGCCGCTGTCCACGAGGTTAACCGGTGCCTCCTTGAAGTTCGCGTAGCTGATATAGGCGAGCTCCTTGAGGTCGGCCGTGACGAGGCGCACGACCAGGCGGTCGTTCTCGGACGAAAACGCCTTGTTATGGTCCTTGCGCAGCCAGGGACCCTCGATGGTCGCCTTCCACATGTACTCGTCCTCGGCGTTATGCGTCTGGCTGCCGAGACACTGGCCGTTGTCGCCATCGAGATTCACGCGGCCGAGCTTCGACATGCTGCCGGTCTTCTCCACAAAAGCGGGCAGGTTCTCCGCCGAGGGGTCGCTGGTATGCCAACGCCAGACCTCGATGTAGGCCTTGCTGCCGCCGGCCTTGGTAAAGACCTCCATGGTGATCGGGTAGGTCTTCTCGTAGGTGCTGGAATAGAGGAAGGTCGCGTCGTTGTACTGCACGTCCCAGCCGTTGAGCGCGATCGACCTAAAGTAGGGCTCGCCCTCCTTGCCGTCCGCGATCTTGGGCGAGGGCAGCGCGTAGAGACAGGTTCCGATGAGCGCCATCTTGTAGATGCGCACCTGCTTGTGCCCATCGAGGCGGATGTCGACCTGCACGTTGCAGGTGTAGTGCGGCGCATAGGCGCTGACCTCGGAGCAATAGCCGTTGATCTCGACGACGGCAAAGCCGTTCTCGTTCGTGACGACCGTCGTGGCGGGAACGCCCGAGACATCGAGCGGCGTGACGGTGACGGTGGCGCCGGCAAGACCGGGGGTATCGGCATCGAACCCCACGTGCGCGACGTCGAACACCTTGAACTGCACGGTCCATTCGGAAGCGACGTCGACGCTAAAGGTCTCGCTCCGGTCGGCCGCAGCAGCCGTGCGCGGACCGGCCAGGCGATACTTGCCGGGCTGATCGGGAATGGCAGGCAAGAAGAACGAGGAGACGAGCATGCCACCCGCCGTAAAGAGCGTGCGACGGGTGAGATTGACGGGATTCGTTTGCATGGCGGGTCCCCCGAATCGGCAGGTATAGCTTTGAGGTATTGTACCTGCCTCAAGCGCATTTACCGTCCCGCACCGTGTAAACGAGCCGTTAACGGCGGAGGAGCGCGAGAGCGCCCCTTGGCCGAAGCTCCGAAGGAGCAGGCCAAGGGGCGCTCTCATGCGCGAGGACGTTTCTGAAGGGAACCCGGAATCCTCCGCCGGGTGCGTTAGACCCTTACGGCCTAGTACATCCCGCCGCCCTGCTGGCCAGCCGTGGCAGCCGCGATGGCGTCCTCGAGCTGGGTGTTCTTGGGAGCGTCGGAGACGGTGGCCTCGGTGATGAGGATGAGGGAGGCCACGGAAGCAGCGTTCTGGAGCGTGACGCGGCTGACCTTGACCGGGTCGAGCACGCCCATGGAGATCATGTTGCCCCACTCGCCGTTAGCGGAGTTCAGGCCCTCGCCGGTGCCGAGCGAAGCGACCTTGTCGACCACGACGGCGCCCTCGTAGCCGGCGTTCTTGGCGATGGTGGCCACCGGAGCGGTCAGCGCCTTGCGGATGATCTCGACACCGATCTTCTCGTCGGCGTCGACGGTCTCGACGGCGTCGAGCGCGGAGGAAGCGGCCAGGAACGCGACGCCGCCGCCGGCGACGATGCCCTCCTCAACAGCCGCGCGGGTCGCCTGCAGGGCGTCCTCGATGCGGTGCTTGATCTCCTTGAGCTCGGACTCGGTCGCAGCGCCGACCTTGATGACGGCAACGCCGCCGGAGAGCTTGGCGAGGCGCTCCTGGAGCTTCTCGCGGTCGAAGTCGGAGGTGGTGTTCTCGATCTCGCCCTTGATCTGAGCGATGCGGCCGTCGATGGCCTCCTTGGAGCCGGCTCCGCCCACGATGACGGTGTTGTCCTTGGAGATGGTGACCGACTTGGCGGTACCGAGCATCTCGGCGGTGATGTCGCCGACCTTCACGCCCAGCTCATCGAGGGCAGCCTGGCCGCCGGTGAGGACGGCGATGTCCTCGAGCATGCGCTTGCGGCGGTCGCCGTAGCCCGGGGCCTTGACGGCGCAGACGTTGAGCGCGCCGCGGATCTTGTTGAGCACGAGCGTCGGCAGAGCCTCGCCCTCGACGTCCTCGGCGATGATGAGCAGGCCCTTGCCGGTGCGCTGAACGGCCTCGAGCACGGGCATGATGTCCTGGACGTTGGAGATCTTCTGGTCGGTGATGAGGATGTAGGGATCCTTCATCACGGCCTCCATGCGGTCGTTGTCCGTGACGAAGTACGCGGAGACGTAGCCCTTGTCGAACTGCATGCCCTCGACGGTGTCGATGGTGATGTCGAAGGTCTGGGAGTCCTCGACGGTGATGACGCCGTCCTTGCCCACGACCTCCATGGCCTCGGCGATCTTCTCGCCCACGGCGGGGTCGCCGGCCGAGATGGCGCCGACGGACGCGATCTGCTCCTTGGACTCCACGGGCACGGCCTGCTTCTTCATCTCGTCGACGGCGGCGTTGACGGCCTTGTCGATGCCGCGACGGATGGCGAGCGGGTTGGCGCCGGCGGCCACGTTGCGCAGGCCGTCGTTCACGATGGTCTGGGCGAGGAGCGTGGCGGTGGTGGTGCCGTCACCCACGGTGTCGTTGGTCTTGGTGGCGACCTCCTTCACCAGCTGGGCGCCCATGTTCTCGATGTTGTCCTCGAGCTCGACCTCCTTGGCCACGGAGACGCCGTCGTTGGTGATGGTCGGGGCGCCGTAGGAGCGCTGGAGCGCAACGTAGCGGCCCTTGGGGCCCATGGTGACGGTCACGGCGTCGGCCAGGGTGTTGACGCCCTTGGCGAGCTTGGCGCGGGCGTCGGTGTTGAACGTGATGTTCTTAGCCATTGAGTGTTCCTCCAAATGAACGGGATGTTCGCCACCGGCTCGAGTCGCTTGGTGCCGGCGCGAAAGATAGGGTGAGTGCTGCGGTATCCGCTACTCGACCACGGCGTAGATGTCGTCGGCGCGCATCAGCAGGTAATCCTCGCCGTCGACCTTGACCTCGTTGCCGCCGAACTTGCCGTAGATGACGACGTCGCCCTCTTTGACATCGACGGGGATGCGCTCGCCCTTGTCGTTGAGCTTGCCGGCGCCGACGGCCACGATGGTGCCGCGCTGCGGCTTCTCCTGCGCGTTGCTGGCGATGTACAGACCCGAGGCGGTCTTCTGCTCGGCTGCGTCCGGCTTGATGAGAACGCGATCTGCAAGCGGCTTCAAAGACATGCTCTGTTCCTCCTTTGTGGGGCCGCGCGGTCTTGGCGCGCGGGTTGGCCCATCTGGTTACGTACGGCATGAATAGTACCCACCGCTTAGGACTTATACAACGCCAAAGCAAAAAATCTTATTTCTCGGCACTTAGATTTTCTGAACCGCCCTCTTTAACCTGTCGACCTGGGGAGGGGCGGAATAAGATCCGCTGCTCAGACAGTCCTGCTCGCACGGAGAGCACATTTAGTGCTCTCCGGCTCGTGCGGAACTCGCGGGTCGGTCTCAGTGCTTTGCGCTTGAACGTCGGAATCTTCCTGGCGGCCCGGGCCGGAGGATAAGACTCGCTGCTCAAACAGTCCTGCTCGCACGGAGAGCACATTAAGTGCTCTTCGGCTCGTGCGGAACTCACGACGAGCCTTATCCCCCGCCCCGGACCTTACGTTAACTTTACTGAGCGTTCAGAAAATACCCGTGCTGAGCGCGGGGAACCCGGGTAGGCACTTAGTTGAGACGGGCCCGTTCAACTGTGGGCTCTTGCCGGCTGATTGCTTTTTATTGCGAGAACTCTACCCGACTAGGAAGAACAGCGAACGAAACGCTTAGCTCACAGAATCCCAAACGCCCCATCTATGCGGTCCCTCATCCCTGCCCGCCATTCGTTCAATGAGTCGCAGAACGAACTCTTTGTACACACGCCTCTACAAATCGGGACGCCTGCCTTCAATTTGGTTGGCAGGCGTCCTTTTCTGGTGATCTGGTTTTGGCTCTCCCCTGTTGAACCTAACGCTCGTAGACGGGGTGGCCTCCTAGGTAGGTTGCTAGGACCTTGGTGGATTGGAGGTTTTGGGGGTCTATTTCCAGCGGGTTTTGGTCCAAGACTGTGAAGTCGGCGTATTTGCCCGTTTCCAAGCTACCGAGGTTTTGCTCGTCTCCTGCTGCGTAAGCGCTGCCTAGGGTGTAGTTGGTGAGGGCTGTGGCTGCGCTGATCTTTTCGGTTGGGAGCCAGCCGCCCTCGGGCCAGTGGCTCTCCGGGTCTTGCCTCGTTATGGCCGTATAGAGCACGTTCATGCTGGTGATGGGCGTGATCGGCGAGTCGGTGCCGAACGCCTGCGTGATCCCCATGCGCTCGTAGGTCGCAAACGGCCACATGATCTTGGAGCGCTCCGGACCCAGGTCGCGCTCGGGGCCGCCCGGGTCGAGCGTGATGTGGCAGGGCTGGCTCGAGGCCACCACGTTCAGGCGCTGCAGACGCTCGATGTCCTCGGGCAGCAGGTTCTCCAGGTGCTCGAGGGTGTTGTGGCCGTGCTCGGGCAGGCCGTATCGCTCGGCTGCCTCCTCAAAGATGTCGAGTGCCACGTGGATGGCCCCGTCGCCGATCACGTGGATACGCACGGTGTGGCCTCGTTCGGCCGCGGCGAGCACCAGCTTGCGCATGCGCTCGGCCGGAACGGTCAAACGTCCGCGGTCGCCCGCAAAGCGCGGGTTCGAGTAGGGTTCGGTGAGATAGGCCGTGTGCTCGCTCGACACCCCGTCGAAGAACTGCTTGAACCCGGGTGCGCTGATGAGCTCCGTGCCGCTTGCGGCGTAGCGCGCCTGCAGCTCCTCCAGGCGCGACTGGTCGTCGAGCAACGTGGGGAACAGATGCGCGCGCAGGGTGAGCTTGCCCGCACGCTCAAGGCCCTCGTAGACATCGTCGCGGATGAAGTCACAGCCCGGCATGGGCATGAGCGACATATCGCAGATCGAGGTGATGCCCTGCTCGGCCATGCGGCGCATCTGGCCGGCGTAGGCCTCGGCAATGCGCTCCTCGCCCAGCCACTCGAGGCAGCGCGGCAGGAGCTGCATGGCAGCAGCCTCGTGCGCGATGCCCGTGAGCTCGCCGTTCTCGAACTTGTCGAAGCTCCCGCCCGCCGGCGGCTCGGTGTCGGGCGTCACGCCCAGCTCATCGAGCGCCCGGCTGTTCAGCCAGAGCGTGTGGCCGTCGCCCGAGTACATCGCGCACGGGCGGTCGGGGAACGCCGCGTCGAGCGAGCGCTTGGTGGGGTGCTCCGCCGGCGTCCAGCGGTAGTCGCGCCAGCCCTGGGTGACCACCCAGGCGTCGGCGGGCAGGCCGCGCGCGAACTCCTGCGTCTTGCGAACGAGGTCGGCCTCGCTCTCCCCCATCTCCATGAGCATGTAGGGCGAGCCGCCGAGCGCGGTATGGAAGAAGTGCAGGTGGGCGTCGTGGAAGCCCGGGCACACGAACGCGTCGCCGAAGTCGACCACGCGCACGGAGGCGGGGGCTGCGGCGATGACCTCTTCGGGTGCGCCCACGGCGGAGATGCGCCCACCGTTCACAGCGATGGCGAGCTCGCGCGCCTCGCGCCCGTGAGCGCCTCCCGCGCAGAACACGTTCTTGGACCTGTAGATCGCATCCGCCTTGAGCATGGCAGCCTCCATCTTCTCGTTCCCGGCACAGGACGCACGTCGTCGCAGCTCGGCACATGCGGCGACAGGCCCGTTGCGGCAGGCCCAACTGCCTGACCTCGCACCAAGCGCACTGCGCACGGTGCCGCAACGTGCCACACGAGACGGCCGCGGCGACCTTGCGAGATGTAGCCGCGGTCCGCACCATGGCATCAGCAAGCCTGCCGGGCCGAGCCGCACACGTCCGTTGCGCCCTGTTACAAAAGCCGGATCTTCGACCCGGCCAAACAAGGACAACTATACTAGTGAGCCAACGCCGCCCAAACCAAAAAGAAGGTGCCATCAGATGGATGGAATGCAGACCGCCCAGGCCGAGACAACCGCGCAGATCAAGCGCTTCGCCGAGGAGGCGGAGCCCTACATCGTGGAGCAGCGCCGGCACTTTCATAGGCACCCCGAGCTCAGCCTCGCCGAGTTCCAGACCACCGAGGATATCGCGCGCGAGCTGACCGCCATGGGCATCCCCTTTGAGCGCCCGCTCGAGACCGGACTCGTGGCGACCCTCGCCGGAACCGCTCCCGACGCTTACCGCGCAGACGGCACCCCGCGCAGGCGTATCTTGCTGCGCGCCGACATCGACGCCCTCCCCGTGACCGAGCAGACCGGCGAGCCCTGGGCGAGCGTGAACGAGGGCTGCATGCACGCCTGCGGGCACGACTGCCACATCGCCATGATGCTCGGCTGTCTGCGCATCCTCACCCGCATGACCGACCGGATCCACGGCGAGGTGCGCATCGTGTTCCAACCCACCGAGGAGAACGGCCGCGGTGCCAAGATGATGATCGGCCAGGGCGTGTGCGAGGGCGTGGACGGGGTGTTCGCCGAGCACATCTGGAGCGAGGTCGACGCCGGAACCATCAGCTGCGAGGCGGGCGACCGCATGGCCAACACCGATTGGTTCCGCATCGACGTGCACGGCACGAGCTGCCACGGCGCCATGCCGGAGCGCGGCCACGATGCCGTCGTGGCAGGCGCGCAGATCGTGAGCGTCCTGCAGACGATCGTCTCGCGCGCGGCCGACCCCTACGAGCCCGCCGTGGTGACCGTCGGCGAGTTTCACGGCGGCACCGCGCGCAACGTCATCGCCGGCAGCGCATATCTCACCGGCACGG
>CAVDTO010000079.1:0-8214 GCA_963611895.1 bacterium | reverse complement strand
AATCGGCCCCGGGTCTTCTTTGGTTGAAGGCCCGGGGCCGAATTCGTTGCGGCGGGTTGTGCGGGCGGTGTTCCTAACCGATCGAGACGTCGCCTGTTCTCCGCTACATCTTGCCGATGTCGGTGAGCTTGAATTTGGAGATGCGCCTGAGCGAGATCGCCGTCACGACCGCCGTGAAGAGCGAGCAGAGCGCGGCCGCGATGAGGCAGGCCTTGAGGCTCGGGTCCTTGATGAGGCAGATGGCGGTGTTCTCGGCGCTCTTGACCGAGAAGTAGCCCGCGACGATACCCACGAGGCAGCCGAGGACGATGCCCACGGCCGTCATGGCGATGTTGTCGCGGTAGATGTAGCGCTTGGCGTCGCGCAGCGAGTAGCCGTTGATCATGAGCACGATGAGCTCGCGCTTCTTCTCCTCGATGAACATGATGTTGAGGTTGAGCAGCACGATGAGCGCCATCAGGGCCGAGAGCCCCACGTAGATGGCGACGATCGTGCCCGAGAGCCTGCTGAAGCTCTCGGAGGCGAAGACGAGCCACTGCTTCTCGGACGAGATGCTCACGAAGTCCTTGGTCTTCTTCTTCATGGCGCGGCGGAGCGGCCCGAGCTCGGAGTCGTTCGTGTTGACGATGTAGGCGTTATACGTGACGTCGGAGCCCATGATGCGCTCGTAGGCGCTCGACGAGATCACCATGAAGTTCATGGTGGAGTGGAACTCGAAGAAGCCCGCGATGGGCACCTCGAAGGTCTGGCCGGCCGCGTTCTGCAGCTCGATGGTGTCGCCGACCTTGGCGCCGAACGCGTTGGCGTAGCCCTCCGAGACCCACGCGCCGTCGACCGCCGCCGTGCCACCGTTGCCGAACGCCGTGTTCATGCGGAAGAGCTTGGCGAAGCCCTCGGGGTCGGCCGTGACGTAGACGTTCATGGCGTTCTGGCGCTTGTTGGGCTGGTTGAGCGCGTAGGTGATGCGCTTGACCGCCGTATGCTCGTAGCCCTGCTTGGTGAGGTACTCGTCGACCGTCGTGCGCTTGCTCTTCTTATTGGCGGCCTTGGCCTTGGTCTTCTTGGCGCTCGCCGCGGTGTTCTCGGTGGGGTTGCAGTAGACGATGGAGTCGAACCCGTAGATCTCGTTCAGCTGGCGGTCGAAGCTCAGGGTCGTGTCCTCGCTGAGCGTGAACGCGACCACGATGAGCGCGGTGCAACCGGCCACGCCCACGAGGGTGGCGAAGACGCGGCGCTTGTCGTTCACGCAGTTGTTGACCACGGTCTGGGTAAAGAGGCCGAGGCGCTTCCAGAGGTTCCACTTCTCGTAGAAGCGCGTGCGGTTGACGGGCGGCTTCTCGCCCTGCAGAAGGTCGATGGCGTTGCGCTTGAGGATGCCGCGGCAGGCGAGCCAGGTGCAGGCGAGGATGAGCGCGAGCGTGATAACCGTGATGGCGCAGAACACGAGCGGGGTGAAGACCGCGCCCGGGGTATCGAACACGAACCAGTTGAGCGAGGGCGCGGCGAGCGGCTCCACCACGAGCGTGCCGATGGCGGCGCCGAGCACGGCGCCGATGATCACGGCCAGGCCGGAGTAAGAGAGGTACGAGAGCGTGATCTCGCGGTTATTGAAGCCGATGGCCTTCTTGGTGCCGAGCTGGGTGATCTGCTCGTGCACGATGCGCGAGATCGCCGAGTAGCACACGAACAGGGCCACGACCACGAAGAGGCCGGCTAGGCTGGCGCGCAGGCGCGTGAGCATGCTCGTGAGCTCGTCGACCATCATCACGGCGCCGTTGTACTCGGTGGAGGTGACGATCCAGTTCATCTCGACCGTCTGGGAGACCTGGTCCTTGGCGTCCTTGAGCTTGGAGCGGCCCTCCTTGTACTGGGCGCGCGCGTCCTTGAGCTCGCCGCGCTTTTCGTTGAGCTGGCTCTGGGCGCTCTTGATCTGCGACTTGCCGCTCGCGATCTGGCCCTCGGCGGCGGCGATCGTGGACTCGTACTCGGCGCGCTTGGCCTCGTAGGCCGAGTTCACGGCGTCGAGCGAGGCCTTGAGGTTGTCCATCTCGGTCTGGATGGCGTCGGCCTCCTTTTGCAGGCGCTCGATGGCCTTGTCGGCCACGGTAGTGACGTTGGCGAGGTCGGTGCGCTTGTCCTTGATCTTCTGGATGTCCTCGTCGAAGGTGTCCGCCTCAACGTGCGCCACGCCGAAGAACCCGTCGATGACGTCCTTGCTCATCTCGTAGAACTCGTCGCCGTCCTCCTTGATGACCGTGTAGCTGGAGTCCATGGAGTCGTTGAAGTCGGTGCAGAGCTTCTTGAGCTTCTCTTCGTACTGCTCGCGGGTGAGCTTGCCCTCGTTCAGCTGCTTGTCGAGGTCCTTCTTCTCGTCCTCGAGGCTCGAGATGACCGAGTCGACGGCGCTGACGACGGTCTGCCCGGCGTTCGTCTGCTCCTTGAGCTTCTGGACCTCGGCGATCTTGGCGTCAAAGCGCTCGCGGGTGCTCTTGTAGATCTTCTCGTACTTGTCGAGCGCCGACTTGACTTGGTTGAGCGCGTCTTTGGTCGTGGACTTCTGCTGCGAAAGCAGCTTGCTCGTGACCTTGAGCTCGAGCTGGGCGTCCTCGAGCTCGCGCGTCTTGGAGTTGATGGTCTTCTGCGCGGCGTCGATCTGGTCGCTGCCGCTCTGGATCTGCTCCTGCGCCGCGGCGAGCTTGGCCTCGGCCGCGTCGATCTCGGCCTTGGCGTCCTTGATGATCTTGTTGTAGCGCTTCTGCGCGCGCTTGGTGCCGATCTTGTCGATGCGCGCCTTGACCTCGTTGGCGCGGTCGGCAAAGCTGCTGCCGTAGACGTCGCCCGTGGCGATCGCGCCGCACTTGACGAGGAGCGTCACGTAGGAGTCGTTGAAGGCGCTACGGTCGAAGGCACTCTCGACCGT
Organism: bacterium; assembly: GCA_963611895.1. Taxonomy (GTDB): domain Bacteria; phylum Actinomycetota; class Coriobacteriia; order Coriobacteriales; family Coriobacteriaceae; genus Collinsella. Next base: position 5,294 of record CAVDTO010000079.1, on the reverse strand, counting down.
CCATGCCACGACGTCGACGGTGGTGCCCATGGTGGAGGCGCCGCGCGTGGAGTTGCTCGAGGCGAGGTAGGACGGGCTGGTGACGAGGGCGCTGATGGTGTAGGTGCCGTTCTTGAGGTACTTCATGCCGTCGTCGTCGGACTTCTTGTCGTGCTTGAAGGAGATCTTGTCGCCGACTTTGAGGCCCTTGTCCTTGGCGAAGTTGTACTCGATCGCGATCTGCTTCTTGTTTTTGGGGAGCTTGCCGCTCTTGATGATGAGCTTGTCGACCTTCTTGGGGAGGTTGCGCACGTTCACGGTGTAGGACGAGCGGCGGATGCGCGCGATCTGCGAGCAGAGGTAGCCCGGCTCGACCTGGCTCACGCCCTTGACCTTCTTGACGGCCTTGATGTCGCTGGACGTGAAGCCGTAGGGGAAGGACATCTCGAAGGTATGCAGGTTGTTCTCGTTGAAGATGCTCGAGGTCTGCAGCTGGAGCGCCTGGCCCGTCCAGGTGAGGCCGCAGAACAGGCCGATGCCGAGCGCTACGAACATGACGATGGAGACGAACGACACCCAGGTGACCCGGATGTTGTTCAGAAGCTCGATGATCTGGGTGCGTTTCATGCGGGGCCCTCCGCTACCAGACGAGGTCGGTCGCGTGGACCGGGTGGCGGTTCACGGTGATCTCGTGCGTGCGGCCGTCGCGCAGGCGCACGACGCGATCGGCCATGCGCGTGATCTCCTCGTTGTGCGTGACCATGACGAGCGTGGTGCCCTCGGCGACGATGCGCTCCATGGTCTGGAGCACCTCGATGCTCGTGGTGTAGTCGAGCGCCGCGGTGGGCTCGTCTGCAAAGACGATGCGCGGGTTCTTGACGAGGGCGCGCGCGATGGAGACGCGCTGCTGCTGGCCGCCCGAGAGCTGGCTGGGGTAGCTGTTCATGCGCTCGGTGAGGCCCACGAGCTCGAGCGCGTGCTCGCAGTCCATGGGCTCGTCGACGAGCTCGGCGATGAGGCGCAGGTTCTGCAGGGCCGTGAGGTTGGGCATGAGGTTGTAGCTCTGGAAGATGAAGCCGATGTTCTCGCGGCGGTAGTCGGTGAGCTCGGCCTGCGTGGCGTGGCTGAGGTCGCGCCCGCGGAAGCTGAGCGAGCCGCTCGTGGCCTGGTCCATGCCGCCGATGATGTTGAGGAGCGTCGACTTGCCGCAACCCGACTCGCCGAGCAGCACCAGGAACTCGCCCTCGTAGACGTTGAGGTTCACGCCCTTGAGCACGCGCGTGACGACGTCGCCGTTCTTGAACTCACGGCAGATGTCGCGCACCTCGATGACCGTGCGGCCGAGGTCGCGCGGGGGCAGCAGGTGCTCGCTCTCCGAGATGGCCATGGCCGCCGACATCGACATGATCTCGGCGATATCGGCCTCCTCGTCGGTCCACAGCGACCCGTCGACCTTGTTCACGAGCTGGATGCAGCCGAGGTTGGCGTGCAGCGTGGAGAACGGCACGCAGACCATGGAGTTCACCTGCATGGTGGAGAAGTCGGCCTGGGTCTCGGCGTCGACCGCGATCGCGAAGTCGAGGCGGCGCTCGGCCTTCTGGCCCTCGAACACGCGGCCGACGGCGCCCTCGCCGGGCATGTGGCTGCGCGAGGTGAGGTCCTCGGGGCCCACCCAATAGGTGGGGCGCAGGAGGTTCTCGGCACCCTCGTCGGCGTACCAGAGCACGGCGGCCTCGGCGCCGCAGTTCCTGACGATGGCGCGCAGGCCCTCCTGGAGGGCCTGGTCGAGGGATTCGGCTTTGGAGATGATCGACTGGATCTCGCCGATGAGCTTGAACTGGTTCATGATGTCGGCTGACATGCGGATGGCTCCTTGCTGGTTCGTATGGGGCGCATGCAGCGACCGCCCCGGTGCCGTGGTGCCGGCGCCGGGGCGGTCGGGGAGCGCGCGCTGGGGCGTTTAGTCGACGACGTTGAAGACCGAGGAGAGGCCGGTCATCTCGAGCACGTCGCGCACGTTCGCGGTGGGGTGCTCGAGCGTGAGCGCGCCGCCGCGGCCGGCGGCCGTCTTGCCCACGGCCACGAGCACGCGCAGGCCGGCCGAGGCGATGTAGTCGAGCTTGGAGAGGTCGAGTTTGAAGTTTACGACCTCCTCGCCGATGCCGTCGAGCGCCTCCTCGAGGCCGGGGACCTCGGCGGCGGAGAGCCTGCCCTCCACGGCCACGGTGGCGCTGGTGCCGTTCACGTTGACGTTGCAGTCCATGTTCATCCTCTTTTTCTCGCGTAAAGATGCCTCGGGGGCATCGGGAATTCACCTTTGCAAATTCTACCAGTATTTGACCAGCGTCAGAACGTTGAGGTCGCCCTTGCGCTCATAGTTGATCTCGTCGGCGATCTGCTTGGCCATGAAGATGCCGAGGCCGCCGATCCCCGCGTCCTCGATGCTCGAGGGGAGGGTGGGGTCGCTGACCCCGAGAGGGTCGAACGGGCGCCCCGCGTCGGTCACGGTGAGCGTAGAGGCGTGGCGGCCGCCCTTGGTCGGGCCCGACTCCATCTGGAGCTCCACGGTGCGCTTCTCGATGGCGGTGCCGTCCTCGTAGGCGTAGCTCGCCACGTTGACGAAGAGCTCCTCCACGCAGACGGCAATCTGGTTGCGCGCCTGGTCGGGGCAGCCGCTCATCTGCAGATGATGCTCGATGACCTCGAGCGTGTGGCTGAGGCTCTCCGACGTTGCCGGGACCTCCAGGTGCATGGTGCCGAGCCGGTGCACGGCCTCCGTCGAGGCGGTCTTGTTGCCGTCCATGGTGGTTGCTTCCTCTCGCTTGCCGTTCTCGGAAACCTCGTAGCGCACGGCGAGGACCGTGACGTCGTCGGACTGCTCGCAGCCCTCTTCCCAATCGAACACCGCGCGCTCAACGGCGCCACCGAGCTCGCTCGGCTCCGCATCGGCGCGCTCCTGCACGCATGCGAGCAGGCGCTCCTCGCCCCAGAACTCGCCCGTGGCGCTCACGGCCTCGGTGACGCCGTCGGTGTAGAGCAGAAGGGCGTCGCCCGGCTCGAGCGTGACGGTGAAGGGCATGAAGCTCGCGTCCTCAAAGGAGCCCAAGAAGACGCCCGAGCGATTGCGCAGGTAGTCCCAGGTGCCGCCCTTGCGCAGGAGCGGCGGGTTGTGACCGGCGTTCACGCACTCGAGCACGCCGGTGGCGCAGTCGAGCACGCAGGCGAAGGTGGTCACGAACATGCGGCCGTCGGCGTCGGCGCACAGGCGCTGGTTGGCCTCGTCGATGGCCTCGTCGAGCGGCAGGCCCGAGAGCAGGCGGTTCTTGATCTCGGCCTTGGCGGCCATCATGAAGAGCGCGGCGGGCACGCCCTTGCCCGAGACGTCGGCGACCACGAAGGCCACGCGCCGGGGGCCGTCTTCGGGGGTCCCGAGCGCGAAGAAGTCGTAGAAGTCGCCGCCCACGTCGCGCGCGGCGCTCATGTTGGCGAAGACCGAGAGGCCGTGCTTCTCGGGCATGAGGCCGGCCACCTTGGGGAGCACGGACTCCTGGATGGCGCTCGCGATGCCCATCTCGCGCTCGTAGCTCTCCTTGACCTCGTCGAGCGCGCTCTGCAGGCTCTCGACGGTGGTGTTGATGCCGCGCGAGAGCTCATGGAACTCGCGGGTGCCGCCGATCTTGAGGCGGGCGTCGAGGTTGCCCGCGGTGATTTGCGCGAGGGTCTCGTTGGAGGCGCGCACGCTCTCGCCCACGAGCTTCTTGACGATCGTCATGATGAGCGCGTAGAGCGCCATGAAGATGACGCCGAGGCTCAGGAGCTGCCAGAGGAGGAACTCGCTGCGCTCGGCGTAGACCTCGTTGTCGGGCATGTAGGCGGCCACCTGGTAGAGGGTGCCGTCCTGCGCGCGCGACTGCTTGACGACCATGAAGCTGCGCGTGGTTGCCTCGGTGGCGGAGCTGGAGAACAGGTTGTAGGCGACGAGCAGCTGGCCGCTGTTGACGAGGTCCTTGTAGTCCTCGTAGAAGGTCATGGAGACGATCTGCTTGAACGACTGGCCGATCGCGCTCGAGTCGCTGGCGCTCTCGACCACGTCGTTCTTGGCGACGATGATGCCGCCGCCCTTGCCCACGGAGTGGCCCTTGAAGTCCTTCACCTCGGAGGTGCCGGCCTTGAGCTTCTCGAGCGTGATGGTGCAGTCGTTGTCAAGGATCGTCTTGGTGCGGTTCTGGCAGCGCGCCGACATGATCAGGCACGAGGCCGTGGCGAGGATGAGGAACGTGTCGACGATCAGGATGAGCGTCCAGGCGCCGAAGACGCTGCCGAGCGGGCGGCTGTCGGACTTGGCCCACCAGCTCGCCGCGGCGTCGACGAGGGTCTCGAACACCAGGAACGCGAGGGTGGTGAGGGCCACGTGCAGGGCGGGGTCGCCGGCGGTCGTCTCGAGCTGAATGAGGAAGCCCTCGAAGGAATCGAGGGGGAACCCGGCCATGAGATAGCCCACGTAGATGAGGGCCGCAGGCAACAGCGCGGCCGCAAGAAGGGAGACGAGCGCCATCCCCGCGATGCGCTTGGGCTGCCTGAACGCGGTCTTGTTGACGACGAGGCCGAAGGCGGCGGAGATGAGCGCTCCGGCGACGGGCAGGACGCCGAAGGCGCACTCGTTCGAGACGAAGAACCCCACATAGGCCTCGATGGGCATGGCGGCCACGTGAAGGGTGACGATGCCCCCAAGGGCGAGCCCAAAGAGCGCGGCGGTGACGGGGCTGAAGACGAACGCCGCGATGATGAGCGGCACGAACAAGAAGCCGCAGGTGGTCCAGGTGCTGCCCAGGGTGATGACGGGGAGCGAGTCGCCCGTGAACATGAAGGCGAAGGCGAGGAGCACGAGCGAGACGAAGGTGACGGCCCTGATCGTGCGGTGTCCGCGCGGGAACACCTCGTGGCCGAGTTTGGGCAGCTTGGACGCCCATGCGGGCGCGTGCGGCGTCTTTGGTGGTTTGGGGGCGTTGAACATAGGACTCCTTGGGCGCCCGGCTGTTGCGGCCCTGAGGGCTCGGCGGGCGCTGCGGTAGCGGTTGCGTTGCCGTCCATGATAGTTCACGCGGGCGCGCGGCTGCGCAGAGGGGCCGGGTTTTAACGGCGGGCGGGCGCGGGGCGCGGGGCGGTTGCGGGGCAGGATGCTGCGGCGGGGGAGCGGGGCGATGGCGGGCGCGTGGTGCCGGTTGGCCTGTGCCCGCGCGGCGGGCTTCTCTCGCGTGGGCTGCCCGCGATCGCATGCCGCCCGTTCCGTGCGCCCCGCGGGCACGGCCCTTACA
>CAVDTO010000078.1:0-8290 GCA_963611895.1 bacterium | reverse complement strand
CATCGGCATGCTCGCCACGGTGATGAACGCCCTCGCCCTGCAGGACGCCTTCGAACACAACGGCGTGCCCTGCCGCGTCATGAGCGCCATCCAGATGAACGAGGTCTGCGAGCCCTATATCCGCCGTCGCGCGATGAACCACCTTGCCAAGGGCGACGTCGTCATCTTCGCCGCCGGCTCGGGCAACCCGTACTTCACGACCGACACCGCGGCCGCGCTTCGCGCCTGCGAGATCGGCGCCGACTGCCTGCTCAAGGCCACCAAGGTCGACGGCATCTACGACAAGGACCCGGTCAAGTGCGAGGACGCCTCCAAGTTCGATAAGATCACCTACCACGAGGTTCTCCTGCAAGGTCTCCAGGTCATGGACTCCACGGCGACCGCGCTTTGCCAGGACAACCGCATGCCCATCTTCGTCCTCAACATCGAGGGCGAGAACAACATCAAGGACGCCTTGCTCGGCAAGGCGGTCGGCACCGTCGTTTACCAGGAGGACTAATCATGGCCGAATCCATCACCCAGCACATGGACAAGACGATTGAATCGCTCAAGCACAACTTCTCTAAGATCCGCACCGGCCGCGCCAACGCGAACATCCTCTCGGACATCACGGTCGACTACTACGGTGTTCCCACCCCGATCACGCAGGTGGCCGCCGTCAAGTCGCCCGAGGCCCACATGCTCATGATCGAGCCCTGGGACAAGGCCCTCGTCAACGCCATTGTCAAGGCCGTGGGCGCCTCCGACCTCGGCATCACCCCGAACTCCGACGGCAACGTCGTGCGCCTGCCGTTCCCCGCACCCACCGAGGAGCGCCGCCGCGAGCTCGTCAAGGAGTGCCGCGAGCACGCCGAGCAGGCCAAGGTCTCCGTGCGCAACATCCGCCGCGACTTCAACAACAAGCTCGAGCGCGACGAGGACCTCACCGAGGACGACGTCCGCCGCGAGCAGGCCAAGGTCCAGAAGCACACCGACGAGTACGTTGCCAAGATCGACGCCCTGCTCAAGGAAAAAGAAGCCGAGGTCATGGAGATCTAAGTGCAGTACGACGAGGTAAAACTTGCCGAGTACTTTGCCGACGCTCCCGAGGGCGTCGGCTTTTCTCAACTCGACATGAACAATATCCCCCGGCACATCTCGTGCATCATGGACGGCAACGGCCGCTGGGCCACCGCGCGCGGCCTGAACAGGGGAGAGGGTCACAAGGCAGGCATCGTCTCTCTGCAAGAGATCATCACCGCCTGCGTGAGGCTCGGGGTCGACGTGCTCTCCGCATACGCGTTCTCGACCGAGAACTGGAAGCGCCCCAAGCGCGAGGTCGACCTCCTCATGCACCTGTTCGCCAAGACGTTCGTGGACGAGCTGCCGCTCCTCAAGCGCGAAAACGTCCGCGTGAGGTTCTTGGGCGACATCTCCGCGCTCCCCAAGAAGACCCGCGAGGTCTTTGAGTACGGGCTCAATGAATGTGCTTCGCATACCGGCATGGTGCTCGCGCTCGCGGTCAACTACGGCGCCCGTGCCGAGCTCGCCCGTGCGGCGCGCGAGCTCGCTGAGGAGGTCGCGGCAGGCACGCTCGATGTCGCATCGATCGACGAGAACGCGATTGACTCCCATCTCTACACGGCGGGCCTTCCTGATCCCGAGCTCGTCATCAGAACCTCGGGGGAGCTGCGCGTCTCGAACTACCTGCTCTGGCAGATCGCCTACTCGGAGTTCTTCGTGACGGAGACCTACTGGCCCGATTTCGACCGCTGGGGTCTCGTCGAGGCGATCCTCGCGTACCAGAATCGCGACCGGCGATTCGGCGGCCTCGCATCACCTAAGGAGTCATAAGTGTCCACAGACCAAACCAACGGCGAAACGTCAGAGGGTACGCAGGCCCCGGCCCCCGCAAAGAGCGGCCTTTCCGGCTTTGTCGTGCGCGCGCTTTCGGGCGCCGTATACGCCGTGCTCTTCATCGCATGCCTCTACTTCGGCGAGATACCCACGGCGATCTTCATCGCGGCCATGAGCGGCCTTTGCTGCTATGAATTCTTCCGCATGATGCGCCTCGATGGCAAGATGGCCAACGAGTGGCTGGGCATCATCGCCGCCGTGCTGTTTCCGCTCTCCGCCCTCGGCGACGACGTCCTGCTGAACACTCTTCTGTTCGCGCTCGTGCTCTCGGTCGGCCTGTGGTACGTCTTCTCGCCGCGCACGCGCATCGCAGACGTCGCCATCACGCTCATGGGCCCCATCTACACCGGCTTCATGCTCTCGGCCATCGTCCTTTTGCGCGCCACGGTCGCGGGCTTCCCGGGGGCGCTCCTCACCATCGGCGTCTGCGCCTCGCTCTGGGTTTCCGACTCGTTCGCCTACATCGTCGGCAGCCGCCTGGGCAAACACAAGATGGTCCCCAAGATCTCTCCCAAGAAGAGCTGGGAAGGCTTTGCGGGCGGCATCGTGGGATCGGTCCTCATCTGGGTCATCCTCTACTGCACCGATTTCTACAACATCAATCTCGTGTACGCGATCCTCTGTGGCGTCATCGTCTCCGTGCTCGGCGTCTTCGGCGACCTGCTCGAATCCCGCATCAAGCGCGGCGTGGGCGTCAAGGACTCCGGCAACCTCATCCCGGGGCACGGCGGCATGCTCGACCGCTCCGACTCGCTCATCTTCGGCTGCATCTCGGCCTTCCTGCTGCTCTTGGTGGGAGGCGTGCTGCCGTGGTAGAAAGCACCAAGCTGCGCATCGCGATCCTCGGCTGCTCGGGGTCTATCGGACGCCAGGCGCTCGATGTCTGCCGCCAGCATGCCGACAAGCTCGAGGTCGTCGCTCTTTCGGTCAACTCAAGCACGAGCGTACTCGTGAGCGCCGCCCGCGAGTTCAACGTGAGGGCCGTAGCCGTCTCGGACGCCGCGCATGCGAATGACGCCGTCCTCGCCGAGCTTCCTCAAGGCTGCGAGCTCGCCTACGGCAATGAGGCCGCAGCGGAGCTCGCACGTCGCGACGACGTGGACTGCGTGCTCGTGGCGATCGTGGGGGCGGCCGGGCTCGAGGCGAGCCACGCTGCGCTCGTGGCGAACAAGCGTCTCGCGCTCGCGAACAAGGAGTCGCTCGTCGTCGGCGGGGACCTGCTCATGCCGCTTGCCGCACCCGGCCAGCTCATTCCCGTCGATTCGGAGCACTCGGCCATTTACCAGTGCTATCTGGGCGAAGACCACAAGCGCACCCACTGCATCTGGCTCACCTGCTCGGGCGGGCCGTTCTTCGGCCGCACGCGCAGCGAGCTCGCCTCCGTCACCCGAGACGACGCCCTGGCGCACCCCACGTGGAATATGGGCGCCAAGATCACGATCGATTCCGCGACCCTCATGAACAAGGGCTTGGAGCGCATCGAGGCCATGCACCTCTTTGGCTGCGGTATCGACGACATCCGCGTCGTCATCCAGCGCCAGTCAAAGATCCACTCCATGGTCGAGTTCGACGACGGTTCGGTCATCGCGCATCTCGGGGCATCCGACATGCGCATCCCGATCCAGTTCGCCTTCAGCTATCCCGACCGGTGGGAGACTCCTGCCGCGCGCATCGATTTCACCAAGCTCGGGAGCCTCGATTTTGCCGAGGCCGACACGCAGGCGTTCCGCTGCCTCGAGCTCGCGCGCATCGCGGGCGAGGAGGGCGGCACGCTGCCCTGCGTGCTCAACGCCGCAAACGAGGTCGCAGTCGGTGCTTTCCTTGAGGGCGCATGCTCCTTCACCGATATCGACGCCATCGTCGAGGCCTGCATGGACTCCCACAACAAGGAATCGGTATCGAGCTTCGAGCAGCTGGCCCAGATCGATTCCAGCACGCGCGAGCAGGCCGCTGCCCTCGTGAGGCGGCTTTCGTAGTTCAGCAAAGGTGCGATCCATGCAAACCATCCTCTCGATTTTAAGCTCCGTGTTTTGGGGCCTTATCACGCTGTCGGCGCTTGTCTTCGTTCACGAGGGCGGGCATTTCCTTGCCGCCCGCGCCTGCGGCGTGCGCGTGACCGAATTCTTCTTGGGACTGCCCTGCAGCAAGAACGTTCACGTCACGTCCAAGAGGATCGGGACCAAGTTCGGCATCACGCCGCTCCTGCTCGGCGGCTACGCGGCGATCTGCGGCATGGATCCCACGGGCGCCCCCTGCGCGCCCGCCGTCTTGAGCGCGCTGCACAGACACGGACGCGTCTCCGTCCGCGAGCTCGCCCAAGAGCTCTCGCTTGCGGAAGACGACGTGCAGGGGGCATGCGCAGTTCTCGAGGGCTGGGCCTCGATCGTCCCCGTATACGAGAACGAGGACGGATCGCCGGCAGACAGGCGCTACTACGCCACCGTCTACAGCGCGCCCGCGCGCGACAAGCAGGGCTTCACCGTCTACGACGGATGCCGCTTCGACGCGGCATCCGCCACAAACGAGGGCGAACCCTGGATGCCGCAGATGGGGGAGCAGGCGTTCTATGAGCATGAGCGGAGCCGGACCTACATCGGGCAGAACTTCCCCAAGCGCGCCTTCATGCTCCTGGCGGGCATCTTCGTGAACATCGTCTGCGGCATGCTGCTGCTCATGAGCGTGTACTCCGTCATCGGAGTCAAGACCGTCGTGAACACCAACGCGATCGCCACGGTCGAGCGCGGAGGCGTCGCCTACGAGGCGGGCGTTCGCGACGGCGACAGGATCCTGCGCATCGGTGACGACGCGTGCAAGACCTGGCAGGACATCACGGTCGCGGTCGCGAACAATGCCGACGGCCACGCACACAAGCTCGTCTACAAGCACAAGGGCAAAACGCGCACGGGCACGATCAGGCTCAAGAAGAACCAGCTCCTGGGCATCAACGCCAAACAAGAGACGCTGCGTCTGGGCGTTGCCGACTCGCTCCGCGTCTCCGTGGGCTATGTGAAATCGACCGCCGAGGGCGTCATGAAGCTCCTTATGCCGGAGCACACCAAAGAGGTGCTCGACAGCTCCACCTCGGTCGTGGGCATCTCGGTCATGTCATCGCAAGCCGCGTCCTACGGCGTCTCGACCTACCTAAGCTTCGCCGCGCTCATATCGCTTTCGCTCGGCTTCATGAACCTGCTGCCCATCCCGCCGCTCGACGGCGGAAAGCTGCTCATCGAGGTCATCCAGCTCGGACTCAGAAGGGACCTCTCCTATAGGGCCCAGGCCATCGTCTCCTGTGTGGGAATCGCCCTCTTTGCCCTGCTCTTCGTCTATATGCTCAGATCGGACATCCTTCGCTTCATCCTTTAGGAGGACCCATGGAACATGTGCCCGCCCGCACGAGGACCCGCGCGGTACAGGTCGGAAACGTCCAGATCGGCGGCGGCGCCCCCATCGTGGTGCAGTCCATGACGTGCACCGACACCGCCGATGCCGCCTCAACGCTCGCCCAGGTGCGTGCCCTTGCCGACGCCGGGTGCGACATCGTGCGCGTCTCCGTCCCGACCGAGGCCGCCCTCGAGGGCTTCCGCACGGTGTGCGCCGAGAGCCCGGTGCCGATCGTCGCCGACATCCACTTCAACCACAAGCTCGCCGTACGTGCCGTGCAAGCCGGAGCCGCAAAGCTCCGCATCAACCCCGGCAACATCGGCGACTGGGCCAAAGTCGACGCCGTCATCGATGCGGCGGGGGAGGCCGGCGCCGCCATCCGCATCGGCGTGAACGCCGGATCGCTCGAGAAGTTTATCGCCGAGCGTCAGGACCTCACGCAGCCCGAGAAGCTCGTGGCCTCGTCCATGCGCTTCGTCGAGCATTTCGAGGCCCGCGGGTTCACAAACATCGTCCTCTCCGCCAAGGCCCACAGCGTACCCACGACCATCGCGACCTACCGCGCCCTCTCGCGCGAGATTCCGCATGTGCCCCTTCACCTGGGCGTGACCGAGGCGGGAACCGAGCAACAGGGGACCATCAAGAGCGCCGTGGGGCTCGGCGTGCTCCTCGAGGAGGGCATCGGCGACACCATGCGCGTCTCGCTCACCGCCGACCCCGTCAAGGAGCCGCCCGTTGCCTGGGGCATCCTGCAAGCGCTGGGCCTGCGCCGCCGCGGGCCCGAGATCGTCTCGTGCCCCACATGTGCGCGCTGCAAGGTGAACATGATCCCCATCGCCGAGGAGGTAACCGAACGGCTCAAGAACGTGGCGGCGCCCATCTCTGTCGCCGTCATGGGCTGCGCGGTCAACGGGCCGGGCGAGGCGTCGGACGCCGACCTGGGCGTTGCCTGCGGGCAGGGCCAGGCACTGCTCTTTTCGCACGGCGAGATCATTGATAAAGTACCCGAGAGCCAGATTGTCGACGCGCTCATGAACGAGGTCGACGCACTCGCGAACAACGCAAACGAATCCCGATAGAGGAGCACATATGACCAGAAGAATGCTGATGAGCCGCCTGTACGCCCCCACGCTCAAGGAGGACCCGGCCGACGCTGAGCTCGCGAGCCACCGCCTGCTTTTGCGCGCCGGCATGATCCGAAAGGAGGCGGCCGGTCTCTACACCTACCTGCCGCTGGCCTGGCGCTCCATCCGAAAGATCGAGAACATCGTGCGCGACGAGATGGACTCGCACGACGCCCAGGAGCTCATGATGCCCATCATGGTCGACGCCGACCTCTGGCGCCAGAGCGGCCGCATCGACGCCTACGGCAAGGAACTCGTGCGCTTCCACGACCGCCACGAGCGCGAGTTCGTCCTCGGCCCCACCCACGAGGAGACCGTCACCGACCTCGTGCGCAACGAGCTCAAGAGCTACAAGCAGCTCCCCGTGAACCTCTACCACATCCAGGACAAGTTCCGCGACGAGTTCCGCCCGCGCTACGGCCTCATGCGCGGCCGCGAGTTCATCATGAAGGACGCCTACAGCTTCTCCGCCAACAAGGAGAGCCTGCAGGAGGAGTACGACAAGATGAAGGAGGCCTACGCCAACATCTGCGTGCGCTGCGGCGTGAAGGCCCTGCCTGTCGTGGCCGACTCCGGCGAGATCGGCGGCGACACCTCCGTCGAGTACATGGCGCTCGCAGACGCCGGCGAGGCGAGCCTCGTCTATTGCGACGAGTGCGGCTTTGCGGCAGATGACGAGGCCGCGTCCACCAAGGTCGCCGTGACCGAGGGCCCGGGCGACGGAACGCTCGAGAAGGTCTCCACGCCCGACATGGGCACCATCGCCAAGGTGGCCGAGTTCTTCGACTTCCCCGAGAACGGCACCCGCAAGTCCCTTGCCCTCATCGACGCCGAGGGCAAGCCCGTCGTGGCCATCGTCCCCGGCGACCACGAGCTCAACGACTGCAAGGCCGAGCACGTCTTCGGCAAGGGCTATCGCCTCATGACCGACGAGGAGCTCGAGCAGTACGGCCTGCACAAGGGTTTCATCGGACCGGTGAACCTGCCTGAGGGCCTGCGCCTGGTTTGCGACGAGAGCCTGCGCGCGTCCAAGAGCTGGGCCGTGGGCGCCAACGAGGTTGACTACCACTTCACCGGTGCCTGCCCGGGTCGCGACTTTGAGGTGGACGAGTGGGCCGACCTCGTTACCGTCGTGGCCGGCGACCCCTGCCCCCACTGCGGAAAGCCCCTCGCGGCCGCCCGCGGCATCGAGGTCTCGCAGGTCTTCCAGCTCGGCACCAAGTACTCCGAGGCCATGGGCGCCACCTTCATGGACGAGGACGGCCGCGAGAAGCCGCTCGAGATGGGCTGCTACGGCGTGGGCGTCTCCCGCACCCTGGCCGCCATCGTGGAGCAGCACAACGACGAGAACGGCATCATCTGGCCGGTCTCCGTGGCTCCCTACGAGGTCTCGGTGATCCCGCTCGACCCCAAGAAGGCCGAGTGCGCGGCGGCCTGCGAGAGCATCGTCTCGGCACTCGAGGCCGCCGGCATCGAGGTCGTCGTGGACGACCGCAAGGAGCGCCCGGGCGTGAAGTTCGCCGACAACGACCTCATGGGATTCCCGTACCAGGTCATCCTCGGCAACCGCGGCATCAAGAACGGTACCTGCGAGCTCAAGGACCGCTCGACGGGGGAGCGTGAGGACGTCGCCCTCAGCGAGGTGGCCGCTCGCGTGACCGAGCTGGTGCTCGCCAAGCGCGCCTAGTTCGCGGCGCGCCGCGTCGCGAATCCGCTTCTTCCGGCCACTGCAAACAGACTGCGACCGATTTTTTAAATTCGCGCTTGCATCGGCCGGATCTTTCCTTTAAGGTAATTACCGCCTTGGGGGCGTAGCTCAGCTGGGAGAGCGCTTGACTGGCAGTCAAGAGGTCAGGGGTTCGATCCCCCTCGTCTCCACCCTTGCAAAG
>CAVDTO010000077.1:0-8482 GCA_963611895.1 bacterium | reverse complement strand
GAACGACGGAACGAGCAAGGAATTTTACTTCTTGGGCGAGATGGAGCCGACCGGGAACTTTAAGGAGACCGAGGTCGGAGACGAGCGTAAACCGGCAGTGGAGATCGAGTACCACCTCAAGCAACCCGTGAGGCAGGATATCTACGCGTTCATGACGAGCGATCTGAGCGAATAGCAAGATGGGGTCCGGTTGGGCCCCATCTTGTTTGGATGCTAGTTTTGCGCGAGCTTTTTCTCGAGCTCCTCGACGACCTTGATGTCGGCCGGCAGCCAGTCGACGGTCCAGAGGTCCTTGGCGTCGAGCCAGCGGATGTCCTCGTGGGCGTGCTCCTTGAGCTCTCCCGCTTCGATTTTTGCCAGGTAGCACTGCATGGAGAGATGGAAGCTGTCGTAATCATGCTCGACGGTGCAGAGGTGCTCAAGGCTACCGGTCGTGATCTCGAGCTCTTCTTGGATCTCGCGCACGATGGCCTCTTCGCCGGTCTCGCCGGGTTCGAGCTTTCCGCCCGGGAACTCCCAGCCATCTTTGAATTCGCCATAGCCGCGCTGGCAGCTGAGGATCTTGCCGTCTTTTACGATGATGGCGGCGGCGACGCTGATCGTTTTCATTGGTTGCATGTCCTTCCGTTCGGGCCCGATAAAGTATACGCATCGCCGAGCCAAAACGGCCGGCGGCGTTTGGCTATTTTGAGGGGTTTGGACCCCGATTTGCGATGCTCACACATGCCGCGTTCAATGCGTGTCCGGGCGGGGGAATATGCTCTCATCAGCTAATGGAAGACCGGCTGGGCGCGGCGTTCGCCCGGCCGGAACGCTGAAGGGAGCTGGCCATGTACGAGCCTTCGCGTGTGATCCTGTCGTTTAAGGTGGCGGGATTCAAGCATTGGGACGGGGCGACCGTCATCAACGAGATCAAGGTCGGGGAGCTCCTGCGGCTGGTGCCGGAGCCCGATAACCCCTACGACCCGACCGCGATCGCCATCTATAGGGGCGAGGTCAAGCTGGGCCATGTTCCCGCCAATTGCACGGACCCGCTGTTCCAGCTGCTGTTTTACGGGCACGACGACGCCTTTGAGGCGCGCGTGCAGCAGGCGGCGCCCGAGAACGAGCCGTGGCATCAGCTGCGCGTGGGCGTCTACGTGCGCGACGCGCGGTAGGGAAGGGCCGCACCTTTTGCGCGCTCGTGTCCGGGCGCGCGGGTAAAGTGGTGTTCGAGCAAAACGCCCCGCCAACGCCCCGCCTAAGGAGTTGCCATGAACCAGATCAAATGCCCGCACTGCGGAGAGGTCTTTAAGGTCGACGCCTCGGATTACGCGAGCATCGTCGCGCAGGTGCGCAACGCCGAGTTCGCGCACGACCTGCACGAGCGCGCCGAATCGCTCAAGCGCGAGCAGGAACAGGCCCTCGAGCTCGAGCGCTCGCAGGCCGCGGCGAGCCTGCAGAAGGCCCTGGCCGAGCGCGACGCGCGGATCCAGCAGCTCAAGCACGAGGCGGCCGATTCTCTCGCGAGCGAGCGCTCGGCGCACGAGGCCGAGCTTGCCAAGCGCGAGGGCGAGAGCGCGGCGGAGCTGGCCCAAGCCGTTGCCGAACGCGATGCCGAGCTGGCGGAGCTGCGCGCAAAGATCGCCGCGGCCGACTTCGAGCGCGATGCCGCCTGCAAGGGGGCTGCCGCCGAGGCCCGCGCCGAGGCCCAAAAGGACGCAGCCGAACTGCAGCGCGAGGTCGACCGCCTGCGCGCGGAGGCCGAGCGCAACAAGGATGCGGTGGCGCTCGCCCGGGCCAACGCGAACGCCGAGGCCCAAAAGACCATCGCCGAGCGCGACTCCCTGGTGGCGCAGCTCAAGGCACAGCTCGACTCCGCGGAGAACACGCAGAAGATGGCGCTCGCGCAGGCCTCTGCTGAGGCCGCCGCGCACGAGGCTGCCGCGGTGGGCGCCGCCGAGCGCGAGCGCGACGAGGCTCGCTCCGAGCTTGCCCGCGCCCAGGCTGTTGCCGCTTCCCAAAAGGAGCAGGCCGACTCCGCCCACAAGCTCGAGCTCGAGCAGGTACGTCAGGCCAACGAGGCGATGCTCCGCCTCAAGGAGGACGAGATCGAGCGCCTCAAGGACATGAAGGCGCGCCTCTCCACCAAGATGGTGGGCGAGAGCCTGGAGCAGCACTGCGAGACCGAGTTCAACCGCCTGCGGATGTCGATGTTCCCCCATGCCTACTTTGAGAAGGACAACGACGCGAGCGCGGGCACCAAGGGCGACTTCATCTTCCGCGAGCTCGACGACGCGGGTAATGAGATTGTCTCAATCATGTTCGAGATGAAGAACGAGAACGACACCACGGCGACCAAGCACAAGAACGAGGACTTCTTCAAGAAGCTCGACCACGACCGCACGCAGAAGGGCTGCGAGTACGCGGTGCTCTGCACGCTGCTCGAACCCGAGAGCGAGCTTTACAACGCGGGCATCGTGGACGTGAGCTACCGCTACCCCAAGATGTACGTCATCCGTCCGCAGTTCTTCATCCCCATCATCTCGCTGCTGCGCAACGCCGCGCTGGGCGCCATGCAGTACAAGCGCGAGCTCGCCGAGTACAAGCAGCAGAACATCGACGTCACGAACTTCGAAAGCAAGATGGAGGACTTCAAGGCGCGCTTTGGCAAAAACTACGACACCGCGCACCGCAAGTTCGATGACGCTATCGGCGAGATCGACAAGACCATCAGCCATCTGCAGAAGGTCAAGGAGAACCTGCTCTCGAGCGACCGTCAGCTGCGCCTGGCCAACGACAAGGCGCAGGACCTGACGATCCGCAAGCTCACGCGTGCCAACCCCACCATGAAGGCCGCCTTTGAGGAGGCCCGCGCGGCCGCGGCGGACGCGCCGGACGCGCCGGACGCCGAAGATGCGGCTGGCAGCTATGAGGTGGACGAGTGGCGGGCGGAAGCAGGCTACTAGCTGGATGAGAGGCGGTTGACGGCTGAAGGGTGCACGCTGGACACACGATCTCAGGCGCGTCTCGGCGGATGTTCGGATGCGTCTTGAATGAACAGTCACCAAAGTTGGACGCGCTTGCGGGCCAGTCTGCCGACGGCCGCTTTGGCGCGGTCGGGTTGAGCGGCCCCAGATGCGTATACTCCAGGGGTGGCTTGGGCTACGCGCTTCCGTGCGTAACAGCCATCGCTCGACAAGACCCTGATGACCTGGGAGATTCACATGCTGTGGTTTACGGCCGACCTGCATTTTGGCCATGCGAACATCTTGGGCGGCAACCAGCGCCCGTTCTCCTCGCTTGCCGAGATGGAGCGCACGCTCATCGCAAACATCAACGAACGCGTTGCCGCAGATGACCACCTGTATGTGCTCGGCGACTTTGCGTACGGGGCGAGCGTCGAGCGAACCCGCGAGCTGCGCAACAAGATCGCCTGCAAGAACGTGCACCTGGTTCATGGCAACCACGATGAGGACTTCTCCGAGACGGAGGCCGAGGCCGCGGGCGGTGACGACGTGCCCGCAATCTTCACGAGCGAGCAGGACTACCTCGAGATCGCGCCCGGGTTTGCGAAGGGCCATAAGCTCGTGCTGTTTCACTATCCGATCATGAGCTGGAACGGTAAGCGCCGCGGTTCGCTCATGCTTCATGGGCATATTCACAGCCACGGCGCGGAGTACAACGAGAAGAACCGCGCCCGCAACATCCTGCGCTACGACGTGGGCGTCGACGCCAACGATTACGCCCCCATAAGCCGCGACGAGATCCTGGCATTCTTCAAAGACGAGCTCAAGAACTACTGACAGCGCCCTATGGTCGAGGGGGAGGGAGAAGGATCGCTATCGTGAAAGTAAGGTATCTGGGTGAGACCTCGTTTCTCGAGCTCACGCACGACAAGGTATACGCGGTCTTGTCGGTAGAGAAGGAGTGGTATCGCATCGTCGACGACAGCGATGAGGGGTATCTCTATCCGCCCGACGAATTTTTGATTGTTGAGCCTAATGATGGCTCGACGCCAATATATGACTCGTGAATCGCTTGCGAATAAACGCAAGTTCAGATGAAGTCCGCTCGACCGCTCGGCAATATTTTCAAAAATTGTTGTTGACTCTACTTGGCTAAAGCGGCAATATTTCAAACACGTTACGGAGCGGGGCCGCAGGGGCGCCGCCAAACGGAAAGGCATTACATCATGCGCAACATCGGCAACAACATTATTACCAGCATTATTAGCTAGTACGGGTTGCCGATTCGGTTGCCCGTACGTTGCGGGCAGCCTAGATGCCGGAGGCTGCAATATGCGGGCTCCGGTTTTTTTATTGCTCGCAATGGACTCACGCTCTTACGAGACCCCTCTAATAAAACCATTGCGAAAGGAATCCAATCATGTCTAACGTCGAACTCACCGCCAAGCAGAACGAGCTCGTTGAGGCCCTGTATGCCGCCTATGCCAAAAACGATGCCATGGAGGGCAACGAGCCGCTCGCCATGGACGACTGGGCGGGGGTCGTCGCCGACGACGAGGTGGCCTACGCCGTGCAGGACGCGGTGATGGCCAAGAAGGGCGCGCCCGCCGCCGGCTACAAGGTCTCGCTCACCTCCAAGGAGACCCAGGACATGTTCGATTCGGACTGTCCGCTCTATGGCGCGCAGGTTGCCGAGCGCTTCTTTGCCGCGCCCGTCACGCTGCCGCTCGCGCGCTTTAACGAGCCGCTCGTCGAGGTGGAGCTCTGCTTCTGCGCCAAGCAGGACCTCTCGTCGAGCATGACGCACGAGGAGCTGCTCGCCGCCTGCACCGTGGCCGCCGACATGGAGGTGCCCGATGCGCGCTTTGGCACGTGGTTCCCGGCGCTCTCCAAGTACCTGGTGATGAGCGACTGCGCGGTCGGCGGCTGCGTTGTCTACGGCACCGAGGTCGACGGCGTCGAGCTCACGGTCGATGAGCTCGCGGGTTACCATGCTCGCTGCTACCACGACGGCGAGCTCGTCAAGGAGGGCGACACCTCCGAGATCCTCGGCAACCCGGTGAACTCGCTCGCCTGGCTCGTGGAGAAGCTCGAGAGCCAGGGCAAGAAGCTCGCGGCCGGCATGCGCGTGTCGGCGGGCACGGTGTTCGTGCCCGTTCCGTTCACCGCCGGTACCTGGACCGTCGAGTTCGACGGCCCGTTCGGCTCGCTCGAGGTCAAGGCCGAGTAGAGATTTCGTCGTGCACGATCGCAAGCGGGCCGCCTTTCAGCCTCTAACGGGGCCGAAGGGCGGCCTTTTTCGGTCGCGTGAGGAGTTATTTTCGATAATGTGTGGCATTTTGAGTCCTAGCAAAGTAGACACCGATTGATTGCAGCAAAACCACAGGTCAGCGAGAACTGAATTCGGGTCGTATCGAGCCAATCGGAAAAATGCCACACATTATCGAAAATAGGTGGCGAACGGCAGCCCGGCCTACCGGCCTTGACGTACCGACATGGGGCGAAGTGGCGCTTTTGTCGCGCATGAACACAAAAAGGCCGGCGAGGGTGTTGATTCCCTCGCCGGCCTTCGTGTGTAACGGGCTCGAACGCCGCCGCTTATTCCTCGCCCAAAAGGTCCTCGATAAAGCCCACACGGTAGCTCTTGAATACCACGGCGCCGCCGTCTTGGGTGGCATCGAGGTCCACGTCGCCCATGATGCCAAAGTCGTGGTCGCCGGCTTCGTCCGCAAAGATCTGGTGCACGTGCCACACGTGCTGGGACTTCTCGTCCGACTCGTCGATCTTGAACATCGCGGTCGAGCGCGCGTCTGCGTCGGTGAGGATCTCTTCGTGCTGGTCGTGATAGGCGTCGAGCGCGCGCTCCCAGCGCACGTCTGTCATGCCCCAATCGGCATCGAGCTCGCCGAGCTCGCGCGTGTGCCCGCGGGCGGCGAGCGTCACGCGGCGCATGAGGGCGTTGCGCACGAGCAGCGTGCAGCCGCGGCGGTCGGCCACCACGGCGTCTGCCTGCGGGGGCGCCGCATCGAGCCCGAGCTCCTCGCCCGCGTGCTCCCACTCCTCCACGAGCGAGGAGTCAACGGAGCGTACCACAAAGCCGAGCCAGCTGATGATGTCCACGAGCTCGGGGCTGCGCTTTTCCACGGGGACGGTGCGCACGAGCGAGCGGAAGGCCTCGGCCAGGTAGCGCAAGAGGATGCCCTCGGAGCGCGCGATGTTGAGCTTTTGGATATAGCCCTTGAAGTCGTTGGCGCTCTCGAGCATGTCGCGCAGCACGCTCTTGGGGCTGAGCTCGTAGTCGTTGGCCCAGGGGACCTCCTCGCAGTAGCGCGCGAACGCGGCGTCGAGCAGCTCCTCGAGCGGCTTTTCGTAGGTGACCTCCTCGAGCCGTTCCATGCGCTCCTCGTACTCCACGCCGTCGGCCTTCATCTCGGAGATGGCGCGGCTGCGCGCCTGCTTGATCTGGGCGCGTAGCACCTGCTTGGGATCCTCGAGCGTGGCCTCCACCATCGAGATGAGGTCGAGCGTGTAGGTCTCGCTCTCGGGGTCGAGCAGCTCGAGCGCGGCGAGCAAGAAGGGCGAGAGCGGCTGGTCGAGGGCGAAGTCCTCGGGCAAATCGACCGTGAGCGCGTAGTCCACGTCCTCAGGAGCGTCGGCCGGCGCGCCCTCTGCCGGCGGCACCACGGTGCGCACGACCACGCTCGAGTCGATGAGCGTGGCAAAGATCTCGTCGGCGCGCTGCTCGAGCGCGGCCTTCTCTTCTTCGGTCTGCAGGCTGCCGGCAATGAGCTCGTGCACGCGGGCGCGAGCGTCGCCGCCGTGCTCCACCACGCTGATCACCATGGAGTGCGTGATGCGCAGACGCGGCTTGAGGGTCTCGGGCTCGGCCTCCACGAGCTTCTCGAAGGTCTGCTTGTTCCACGAGACGAATCCCTCGGGGGCCTTCTTCTTTTTGATCTTGCGGAGCTTCTTGGGATCGTCGCCCGCCTTGGCCAGGAGCTTGGCGTTCTCGATCTCGTGCTCGGGGGCCTCGGCGATGACCATGCCCTCGCTGTCGAAGCCCGAACGCCCCGCGCGGCCGGCGACCTGGTGGAACTCGCGGGCGCGCAGGCGGCGCATGCGGTAGCCGTCGAACTTGGTGAGCGCGGTGAACACCACGGTGTGGATGGGCACGTTGATGCCGACGCCGAGGGTGTCGGTGCCGCAGATCACGGGAAGGAGGCCCTGCTGGGCCAGGCGTTCCACGAGCAGGCGGTAGCGCGGCAGCATGCCGGCATGGTGCACGCCTACGCCGCAGCCGAGCAGTCGCTTGAGGATCTTGCCGAACGCCGTGGTGAAGCGCGTGCCGCGCGAGGCCTCCTTGATCGCCTCGCGCTGCTCCTTGCTCGCCACGCCGAAGTTGGCGAGCGACTGCGCGGTGGCGAGCGCGGCGTCCTGGCTGAAGTGCACGATGTAGAGCGGGGCCTCGCCGTTGCGCAGGGCGAGCTCCACGGTGCCCTCGAGCGAGGTCGTTACGTACTCGTAGCTGAGCGGCACGGGGCGCGGGGCGTCCGTGACCATGTCCACGGCGGTACCGGTGTGCTCCTCGAGCGAGGCCGCGATGGCGTCCATGTTGCCGAGGGTGGCGCTCATGAGCATGAACTGCGTATGGGGGAGCGCGAGCAAGGGCACCTGCCAGGCCCAGCCGCGGTCGGGGTCGGCAAAGAAGTGGAACTCGTCCATGGCCACGCAGCCCACGTCGGCGTCCTCGCCGTCGCGCAGGGCGTCGTTGGCGAGGATCTCGGCCGTGCAGCAGATGACGGGCGCCTTGGTGTTGATGTGCGTGTCGCCGGTGATCATGCCGACGTTATCGCGCCCGAGCACCTGCACGAGGTCGAAGAACTTCTCCGAGACGAGCGCCTTGATGGGCGCGGTGTAGTAGGCGCGCTTGCCCTGGGCCATGGCCATAAAGAGCATGCCGAGCGCCACGAGCGACTTGCCCGAGCCGGTGGGCGTGCCGAGGATCACGTGGTCGCCGGCGGCGAGGTCCATGAGGGCTTCTTCCTGGTGCTCCCAGAGCTCGATGCCGCGGTCTGCGGTCCACTCGTAAAAGCGCTCGAAGGCCGCATCGGGCGTGAGCCAGGGCTCGGGCTCGGAACCGTCCTCGGGCTCCCACCAGGTGGGGGAGAGCGCTCCGAGCGAGCCGAACTCGGCCTCGGTGCCGGTTCCGCCCGAGAACGAGCTGGCGGCCGCCGGCCGCGTGGGCTGCGTGATCGTGTCTGCTGCGTGATCGTGTGCCATGCGCGCGGGTCTCTTTCTCTTGATGCGTTAACGGGCACCATTATGACGGAGAAGCCGGGCGGGCACGTGCGGCGATGGGTGGCGGCGGGGTGATGGCGGCTTGGCGTGCGGGGCGCCATGGGTGGAACGGACTGGCGTTGTGGCGGCGGATTGACTGCGTGGCGGCAGCGTTTGTCGTGGCGTTGCCGGGGCACTCGCGAGGGCGGCTGGGTAAGAAGACGTTGGTGCGCGGGCGTGCCGTCGGCGTCGCACAT
>CAVDTO010000076.1:7516-8502 GCA_963611895.1 bacterium | reverse complement strand
GGTATCGCCCGTGAGCAGCATGCGAAAATCCCCCGTCTCGTTCTCTCGTTGGACGAGCAGGCAAAGCGATTCGCCGTTCTCCTCGCCCTTCACCGGAATCTGCGGCCAAACCTTCGTGAGCTTGAACCCGCCCACACGCAGGGCATCGCCCTTCCCCATCTCAACGACAGGGATGGAACAGCTATCTGCAAAGCTTTGGGGAGCAGATTCCGCCGCTCCTTCGTTGACGATCACGCGATCGGGGCGGATCGTTTTTGCGAGCGTCGGAAATCCGCCCCAATGATCCTCGTCCCAATGCGTGATGACCACAGCATCAAGCCGGTACACGTTGTTTCTCCAAAGCGCGCGCTCAACCTCTTCGTCCACGCCCGCATCGACGAGAACGGCACGGCTTCCCTCTCGAATCAGGATGGCGTCCGCTTGCCCCACGTCGAGTACCACGATCTCGGCGGGCGCAAACCACGACCAACGAACGATATGGCACACAAAGCAAAACGTCATCAACGCCCCGGCCGTCAATACAACCCGCACGCGCACCTTGGGCCACCAGAGATATTGACCCGTCGCCAGCAACAAGGATACGAGCACGAGAGCGCCCGGAGAATCGATGCTCACGCAGGAAAACGGGATCCCCTCCATGAGCCTCAGCCAGAACACGAGAACGGAAGCGATAGCGCGCGGAAGCCAAAATGTACAAGCGAGACAAGGAAATGCAAGCGCAGCAGCAGCAATGGGAAGCCCAACGACCAGCAACGCGCTCACCAGCGGAACGGCCGCGATATTCGCAAGGGGGCCAACAAGAGAGAACGCCCCGAAAACAGGGAGAGCAATCGGAGCCGTGGCGAGCTGTGCAACAAGCGAGACAGAGAGCAGCTCGCTCAAGCCCCTGGGCACACGGAGGCATCCGAGAACATAAGCGGCGTAATCGCCGAAGAGCAAGATGGCGGCAACGCTCACGACGGAAAGCTGAAATCCCAGGTCGAACA
>CAVDTO010000076.1:0-7506 GCA_963611895.1 bacterium | reverse complement strand
AATACCGCCGATGCATCGAACGCGATCATGCCGCTAACGGCCAGCATCAAATTCGAAAGTGCGTGATTTCTCCGGTCACTTAACGATGTCATACTCGCAGCGAGATTCATGATGAGAGCACGCACGGCAGAAATCGAAAGTCCCGTTAGCACGGCATACAACGCCATACCGCCGCAGGTCAGCGCCTTTCGCTTCCTGAGAGACAAGCCAAGACCGTCGCATACCTTCAGGATCATCGCCGAAACAACAGCAAGGTGCGTACCGGATACGGCCATGAGATGCGAGGTCCCCGTTCTCGAAAAGAGGTCCTTAAGCCCCAGCTCTTTTGCCTCGGTCGATCTTCCGCAGAGAATTCCCGCGACCACGCTCAGCCCCTCGGAATCCGCAGGACGGATCAGGTCTAGCAGTGCCTTGCGAGCGCGCAGCAAAACGTCGCCGCTGGCGCCTTGCTCCTTTTTGAGAACCTTGACTATCCGCACGGTTGCAGCCTGTCCCGCCAGATAGCGGCTTCTGCCCCAGTCGTCATCCTCGAGCTGCGAGATCCGCCCGACCGCTCGAATACACTCCCCTCTCTCGAAGGAATCAGAAGACATAAGGCAGAGCTCAAAGCGCGCTCCCTCATCAGATCCCGTAGCCGCAACCATATAGCCCGTCGATGTCGGCGTGGGGTCCGCCTTCGCTTCCAGCGTAAGCGAGCTGACGGATGAGCCCTCAAGAGCCTTGAGTTGGGCCGTCATCCCCATAACCCAAGCCACCGACGACACGACTCCGAGAATCAGGCCCACGCACGACCAGAACAACCAGGGAGCGGCCGCGCGAGCCCTAAAGACAACGGCCGCTGCAGCCAACGCGCACGCACCAAAGCCGAAACCGAAAGCCCAACTACGGAACGCGTTCGTCCCATCCATAAGGTCGCTCCAAGAGGCATCGAGCAAAACCCAGGCAGCGAGCGCAGCTGCAGCCGCCGCCGCGCTCACGGGAGGAACATACGGCCGTACGGGCAACTCAGGCCCCTGCCCACTCATATGGTGATGCCGCTCTTCATGTTCGCGAACTTCTTGTCCCCGATACCCGACACCCTCATGAGATCTTCGATTGACGAGAACGGGCCGTTCTGGGTTCTGTCATCGATAATCGCCTGCGCCGTCGAAGGTCCGACCCCGGGGAGCGTGTCGAGTTCCTCAAGCGTCGCCGTGTTGATATTCACAAGCCCGCCCGAAGCCGTTCCTGTCGATGTAGCTGCGGAACCAGGCGTTCCGGTTGCCCCTACTCCGGCTTCTGCAGTTGCCATGCCGGCAGATATCGTCTCCCCCGCCCGCGGCACATACACCTTGGCCCCGTCCTCAATCTTAGAAGCACGATTGAGCGACGTCGTATCGGCATCTTCCGCAAGCCCGCCAGCAGCCTGTATCGCATCGTCCACGCGCGCACCCGCAGAAAGCCTGACTACCTGCGGACTTGCCACAGCGCCCCCAACATCGACCACGACAACGTCCGTAGATTCGTCCCCGCTTTTCGACGTCGAGCCCCCATCATCTTCCCCGGAACTATCGCCCGCAGAAGAGGAGGAGGCAGATTGTTCGTTTCTATCGATCACGAAGCTCTCGGACCGGCGAGCACCAAGCGCGCCAAGCCCCACGACCAAGAGCGCACATGCCACCAGCACAACACCCATCACGACCCTGAGACCGCCACGGCTCCCCACGCCCGGCAAGCCAGAAAACCCGGACCTCTTCTTCATTTGAGCCATTCCGCCACCTCCCGCTTTCATGCTGGCGCAAGCAAGCACGAAGATGACGAGGAGGAGCGGACGAGATCCCACGGTCCAACAAACCGAATGCACGAACCTTACCGGCCGCAACCAGCACCCCAAAAAGCGCAACCAACCAAACAGCCCACCCATTACAGTTTG
This sequence comes from bacterium, assembly GCA_963611895.1. Lineage (GTDB taxonomy): Bacteria > Actinomycetota > Coriobacteriia > Coriobacteriales > Coriobacteriaceae > Collinsella. The sequence continues at coordinate 5,594 of CAVDTO010000076.1, read as the reverse complement.
AGCCGCCCAGACGGGCGGTTCTTCCCATCTCGAGGGAATACGATCGAGCCGTACAGATGGCCGCTGGTCGACCGTCCCGGATGGCCGTCCGCCCTATCAGGCAGCGCAAATAGGCCCAATAGCAGCCCAGGCAAGGCATCCCAGCACATCTCCCGGTCATCCAAAGCAAAAGACCTGACTGCACAAGTTCCACCATACGCGATATTGCTTGATGCTGCCCGGCCATCCAAAGCAAAAGACCCGGCCGCAAAAGCAACCGGGTCAAACAGCCTCGATCAAACAAGGCAGAGAAAGCCAACGGGCCAAGCATACGAGCAACGCCACCTACCGCGGCAGCAGCTCCTCGTGCTTCTCACGCATCATGCGCGGCGGCTTGTAGTTCACGCTGTCGAAGTCAACGTACTCGACCGAGTCCACGAGCGACTGGATCATCGCCTCGTGGTCGAACATCTCCCAAGCCTCGGCAACGGCCTCGGGCTTGGCATGGGTCTCGGGCTTGCGCGGCATAAAGAGCGTGCAGCAGTCGGGAGCCGTCTCCGTGGAGATGTCGAACGTACCGATCTGCTCGGCGCGCGCGATGATCTCCTGCTTGTCCGATCCGATGAGCGGCCGGAACACCGGGATACGCACGGCCTCGTTCACGGCCATGATGTTCTCGAGCGTCTGCGAGGCAACCTGCCCGAGCGACTCCCCCGTCACGATCGCGCGAGCGCCCTCGATCTTGGCGATGCGTTCGGCAACCGAATACATGACGCGTCGATACATGATCACGCGCAGGTTGCTCGGGCACTTGATCGAGATCTCGCGTTGGCAATCGCCGAACGGCACCACGTAGAGCCTGCCGATGTTGATGGCCGGTTGGAACGCCTTGATGATGTCCTGCACCAGGTACTCGCTGGTGTCGGCCGTCTGCGGGCGGCCCGAAAAATGAATGGGCACGCAGACCGCGCCGCGACGCGCGAGCATCCACGTGGCCACCGGCGAGTCGATACCCGAAGAAAGCAGTGTCACGACCTTGCCGGCAGAACCCACGGGCAGACCGCCCACGCCGCGCTCGGTGCGTGCGTACACGTACACGGAACCCTGCACCACCAGCACGTAGACCGTGGCGTCGGGATCGTGCATCTGCACCTTCTTGTCGGGGAAGGCCTCGCACAGCACCTCGCCGACCTGGCGGTTGAGGTCAAGCGACGTCAACTCGTAGTCGGTGTTCGAACGCTTGGCGTGGACCTTGAACGTCTCGAACGCACCGAACTCGCGCAGCGCGTACACGGCCGCACGGCAATACTCGGCGGCATCACGATTGGTGTGATACGCGAGCGAGACGCGTGCCACACCCGGCACCCGGAGAATGGTCGAGGCGGCCTCGTCGGCCTCACCCGGCTTGGAGAAGGTGACCAGGATGTAGCCCGAGATGCGCGTGACGGTCGCCACGGAAAAGGCGGCCAAAGCCGCCTTGATGTTGTCCATGAGGACATGCTCGAAGAACGAGCGATTTTTACCCTTGAGCCCTACCTCGTGGTAGTGGACAAGGCAGACCCTGCTCGCCACTAGTCGTTCGGGTTAGCGTTGGCGAGGGCTGCGACGTAGTTCTCGTGGTCATACGAGATCTCGCCATCGATGATCTCGTCCATGGCCATCGTGATGGTATCGGTGCCCGAAAGCGCGATGGTGATGTCATCGATGTCCTGAACAGCGAGGACGCGGTTGTGCTGGCCGCGGAGCATGCTGTTGATGTCGCACGCGCGCTTAGAGGCGAGCGAAGCGAGCAGGAAGCGGTTGTTGTCGGTCTTCTCGAGAAGATCGTCGATTTTGGGCTTAACGACAGACATGCATCAGTTCCTTTCGTGCTTCTCGATCGCGCTCAGCAGGTCGCTGGTGGCGCGCTCGAGGTCGTCGTTGACAATAACATCGTCATAGCGCTCGGCGAGTGCGAGCTCGCGCTCCGCGTTGGCCATGCGAATCTCGATGCTCTCCGCGGACTCGGTACCGCGCCCAACGAGGCGTTCGCGCAGGACCTCGAGCGAAGGCGGCTCGATGAACACGAGCACGGCCTCGGGGATGCGCTCCTTGACCTGGAGCGCGCCCTGCACGTCGATCTCGAGGATGAGCGAGGAGCCCGCGGCGAGCTTGGACTCGACCTCGCTCACGAGGGTCCCGTAGCAGTTGCCGTGGACCTCGGCCCATTCAACGAACGCACCGGCGTCCACGCGGCTCATGAACTCTTCCCTGCTCAGGAAGTAATAGCTCACGCCGTCGACCTCGCCGGCTCGCGGGGATCGCGTGGTAGCGGAAACCGTCAGGCCCAGGTTGGGGTGCATCTCGCGCACGCGCGCGACAAGCGTTCCCTTACCTGCGCCTGACGGCCCAGAAATAACGAAGAGCTTTGACTTCGGGGAGCTCACTACTTGGAGAGCTGCTCGAGGAGCTGCTCGCGCTGACGGACGCCGAGGCCCTGAACGCGACGGGTGGCGGAAATGCCCAGCTCGTCCATGATCTTGGCAGCCTTGGCCTTGCCGTAACCCGGAAGCGACTCGATGAGGGTGGAGACCTTCATGCGGGAAGCGATCGGATCATCGGAGTTGAGAACAGACTCGAGGGACTTCTCGCCCTTCTTGATCTGCTCGCGGAGCTCAGCACGCGCGTGACGGGCTGCAGCGGCCTTCTCGAGAGCCGCCTTGCGCTGCTCGTCGGTAAGCTGAGGGAGTGCCATGTGAACCTCCAAGATTCGTGTCCAATGTTGGCATTTTAGCACGTAAACCGTGCAATTGAGCCTTTTAACAGCAACCTAGAGTAGTCCATAGGTTCCCAAAGTGCAAGGTTTCGGGCCAAAAGAGCCGAATGAGGGGCCTCATATTCACAAAAACATGCGAATAAAGGCCCCTCTACAGCGGGTTTCTATGTGCTAATCGACCTGTTCCACCAGCTCAGCGACGATATTCTCGAGCGCCTGAACGGGGTCGTCCGCAGCGGTAATCGGGCGCCCCACCACCAGGTGGCTCGCGCCGCTCTTGATGGCGGCCGCGGGCGTGGCAACGCGCGTCTGGTCGCCGAGCGCCGCGCCCACGGGGCGAACGCCCGGGGTGACGATGAGCGCATCGGGGCCGAGAAGCTCACGCATGGCCTCGGCCTCCATGGGCGAGCAGACGATGCCGTCGGTGCCGTTGCCCACAGCGAGCTGGGCGAGCTTGGCGGCCTCGTCGGCCACGGGGAGCTCCACGCCGATCTCGGAAAGCGACTCCTGGCTCATGCTCGTGAGCACCGTCACGGCAATCAGTTCGGTACGAGAGCCGCGAACCTCGGCCGCCTCCTCGACGCCCTCGCGCGCGGCGGCGATCATGGCGCCGGAACCGAGCCCGTGCACGGTCAGCAGGTCCGCGCCGGCAAGCGAGGCCGAGCGCGCGGCACCGCGCACCTGGTGCGGGATGTCGTGCAGCTTGAGGTCCAAGAAGACCTTGAACCCGAGGTCCTTGAACGCCTGCACGATGGAGGGGCCCTCGGCATAATAAAGCGTCATGCCCACCTTGAGCCAATTCGCGTGGCCCGAGAGCTTGGCCGCCAGGTCGAGCGCGGTCTCCTTGTCGCAATCGAGCGCGACGATCACGCGGTCGCGTGCATCCGCCTCTAGCATTCGAACGCACCCCTCAGCTCGTTGATGTCCGAAACGCCCTGGGACTCGGCCCATTCCTCGAGCTCATGCGCGATCTTGATGCTCGCGCACGGGTCGACGAAGTTCGCCATGCCCACCGAGACGCACGTGGCGCCCGCGAGAATGAACTCCGCGGCGTCCTCGCCCGTCATGACGCCGCCGACGCCGTTGATCGGCAGGTCGACCGCCTGCGCGACCTCCCACACCATGCGGACGGCGATCGGGTGGCAGAGCGGGCCCGAGAGGCCGCCCTTGGGCTTGGTGATGCGGCTCTTGCGCGTGTGCACGTCGATCGACATGCCCTGAATCGAGTTGATGACCGAGAGGCCGTCGGCACCGGCGTCCTCAAGCGCCTTGGCGATCTCCACCACGTTCACCGGGGCCATCTTCACGAAGAGAGGCTTGTCGGTGACCTTACGGCAGGCGCGCATGACGCCGCTCGCGCCCTCGGGCGTGGAGCCCATGGCGGCACCGCCGGCGGCGATGTTGGGGCAGCTCACGTTGATCTCGAAGCCCGCGGCCCAGGGGCAGAGCTCGTCGAACATCTCGAGCGCGCGCACGTACTCCTCGGTGGAGTGGCCCGCGACCTGGCAGATGACCTGGCAGCCGTCCTTGGAGAGCTGGTCGAGCCAGGGGCCCGACTCCGCGGCGAACGCGGCCACGCCGGGATTCTGCAGGCCCACGGAGTTGAGCATGCCGCCCGGGACCTCGGCCATGCGCGGCGCGGGGTTGCCCGGCCACGGCTCGGCGGCGCAGCCCTTGGTGGTGATGGCGCCGAGCTGGCTCACGTCAAAGAAGTTCTGGAACTGCCAGCCGTAGCCGAACGTGCCGGCCGCGGTGTTGATGGGGTTCTGCATCTTCACGCCGCCGAAGTCGACGGCCATGTTCACCTTGCCCATTAAAAGACCACCACCTTGGATGCATCGAAGACCGGGCCGCACATGCAGGCGCCCTTCATGCCGTCGACCGTCTCGACGTTGCAGGTATTGCAGGCACCGAAGCCGCAGCTCATCATGCGCTCGAGCGAGACCTCGCAGAACACGCCGGCAGCGGCGGCGAGCTTGGCCACGCCCTCCATCATGACGGCGGGGCCGCAGGAGGCCACGTAGTCGTACGCGTTCTCGGCAAGCAGGCGCTCGGCCGCGGCGGTGGTGAAGCCCTTCTCGCCGGCCGTGCCGTCGTCGGTCATGACCGTCACGTTCGCGCCGAGCTCGGCGAGCTCATCGAGCCCCACGAGCTTGCCGGCGGTGGCGGCGCCCACCACGACGTCGACTGCGCAGCCGGCCTCGGCGCAGGCGCGCGCGGCGCAGAGCACGGGGGGGACACCGATGCCGCCCGCCACGAGGAGCGCGCGCTTGGCGCCCGCGGGAACGGCCCAGCCGCGGCCACCCGGGCCGAGCAGGTTCGACGTGTCGCCCGGCTGCATCTGCGAGAGGCGGCGCGTGCCGTCGCCCACGACGGCGTACCACAGCTCGACGGTGCCGGCCTCGGCGTCTGCCGCGGCGTAGCTCAGCGGCACGCGGAGCAGCGTGGGCGCCGGGCCGGGAACGGCGATGTTCACGAACTGGCCGGGTTTGATGGCGCTCGCGAGCTTGGGGGCGCGAAGGGTGATCGACCAGATCCCATCGGCGATGGGCTCGTTCCTCACGACCTCAAAATCGTGCATGCGCGCAGAGGAAGGCGTTGGCATTCGCGCTCCTATCCCCATGCAAGGGCATGGCTCGGTGTACTTGCGCGGGCCCGATGCCCGCAAAAAAGGGCGACATCCATCGAGGATGCCGCCCGAAAGACGAACAAGATGTTAGCAGACGACGCCGCCCTTGAGCGTCTGCTTGCCGCCCACGAACACGTCGGTCGCGCGGCCGCAGAGTTCGGTGCCGGCAAAACCGGAGTTCGAGGCCTTCGACTCGTAGCCGTCCTCGCCCACCGTCCAGGTGAGCTCGGG